>CAISRK010000167.1 GCA_903887815.1 uncultured Bacteroidales bacterium
CCGGTAGGGATTGGAGATTTCGGATTTCGGATTTCGGATTTGGGGATTTGAGGATTTTCAATTAACCAGGGAATCCGCCCATTCTCAAATTTTCAAATTTTCAAATTTCTCATCCTCTCCCTTCTCCCCTCTCCCCTCTCCTAACTCAGTATCCTGATAAACACCTTTAATTCCTTCACCTTCTCCATCTTGCCTTCTTCGGCGTAAGCCTTCATAAGATCGAGAGCCCAGCGTTTCAGGACTGTGATATTACCGGCCGGGATAAAACATCGTGCCGTGGGTTCAATACCTGCTTTTTCAAGGTAAAGCTGTATTTCTTTGCGGGTAAAAACCGCTCCCATCGCAAAGGGGTTGATATAAAATTTCACCTCGCTCACCGGCTTATAATCATCTTCGAAATCGGAAGGAAGGTGAGTGTAACATGCAATAAAATTCCCGAACAGGTCGACACCCTTAACCGGGAGCATCAGTTTCTGTGCAATTATAATATACAGCAACCCGATAGAAACCGCGTTTCCGTGTTTCGACTGCAGGAGGTTATTTAAAAAATAATGATCCGGGACTTTGGTATCGGTAATCTCGCCACCAAATTCGTACACCCCGAAAATAACGTGGTTCAGAACTTTAATTTTCTCGAGGCTTGTGAGGTGGTCGTTCAGTTCGAGCCATACGCTTCGGGTAATTTTATTAAGCTCATCAAGTAGTTTTTCATCCTCCAGGTTTGGATACTGGAAACGTGACGCAATTAAAAATCCCCTCAGCAGGTCGCTGCCACCTTCTTCCTTCCATTCAGCCAGTTCGCTGTACAAACCGTCGTACTGTATGCTATGAACTATTTCCTCAATCCGCTGGCGGGTCAGCTGGTCGTTTGTATTGAACCAGGCCTCTTCGAGGGGCTCAACGGCAGGCAGCCCCAAGGCGAGTATCTCTTTGCTAACCTGCTGAAAAGCTTCCTGGTCAGGGTCATCGAGCAGGTGAATAAGCAGGTTGAGATGTTCCATAGGTTTGTAAGCGTTCCGGTTTTAATGCGTGCTTAAAATTAAGGTTCTTAGTCCCTTTGTAAGGATCGGTTTGTAATTACTTTTCAACATGGATAGGTTGAAATCGGAATCCGGGATTTAAGATCTCCGGCAAAAGATTACTGGTGTACTTTTTGCCCGAAAATCCTCACTCTTCCTGGTATCCGGCATTTCATTGCCAGGAAGTGATAATTAAAAAAAATGTTTCAGATCAGGGTAAATCCAATTTCGTGTGTATAATATTTAAAGTTCAAAAAAATATTCCGTTATCAGATTCCATGAAAAAGAAGCCATTTCAGTTTATTCTGATTACTATTTCAATAGCCCTGATCCTTGTTTTATACCCTGAAACTTTAAGAGCACAAACCTATAACGAGATCCTTGGCAGGCCGACGAATTCCTCCGTTACTATCAGCATTCTTTTCGACCAGCCGGCCCAGGTTTATTGGGAATACGGCATAACGCCCGGCAGCTTTACAAAAACTACGACTACTTACTCCGCTTCGAAAGGCGTTGCGTTGGAGGTTGATTTTACCGCTCTGAATGCCAACCAGAAATACTATTACCGCACCCGTTACCGCCCTTCCTCATCCGTAAACCCATTTTTGACCGGTGCTGAGCATACATTTCAAACACAGCGTGCGGCAGGAAGCACATTTTCGTTTACAATCGAAGCGGATGAACATTTATACGACATAAAAGGCGTTACAAATCTGTACAAAATATGTCTTACAAACCAGGCCGCCGACAAACCTGACTTTATGTTGTCACTTGGTGATATTTTCGGCGACGACCATTATGCTAATACAATTACACGTGCCCAGATGGACTCCTTACATAAAGAATACAGGCCATTACTGGGAAACATATGTCATTCCATACCTTTCTACATATGCCTTGGCAATCACGAAGGTGAATTCGATTATTATTTAGCCCAGAATCCTCCAAACAATATAGCAGTTTATGCAACCTTGTCGAGAAAGTTTTATTATCCTAATCCCTATCCAAACGATTTCTACAGCGGAAACCCTGATGTTGAACCATACGGCATGGGAAATCCGGAGAATTATTATTCATACACCTGGGGAGACGCCCTTTTCGTAGTTTTGGATGTTTACCGCGATCAGTGCGATACTTCGGCAAAACCTACAAACTGGAACTGGTCGCTGGGATTGCCCCAATACACCTGGCTGAAAAATACACTGGAAGGTAGCAGTGCGAAATACAAATTTGTTTTTGCCCATCATGTCCGTGGCCAGGGCAGAGGCGGAATAACCAATGCCAAGCTGTTCGAATGGGGAGGCTATGAACAGAATGGCACAACCTATTCGTTCCCTGCCAAAAGGCCTGGGTGGGAAAAACCTATTCATAAGTTATTTGTCGATAACGGGGTAAATATTTTCTTCCAGGGGCACGACCATCTTTTTGCACATGAGGTCCTGGATGGCGTCGTGTACCAGGAAGTTCCCATGCCGAGCGATTCGACTTATGAATTAGGAATGCTGGCGAATGCCAAAGCCTATGTTTCGGATACGATTGGCGGCTCAGGTCATTTAAAAGTAACAGTATCGCCTTCGTGTGTAAAAGTAGATTTCATACGGGCCTATCTTCCGGCTGATACGCTTTCGGGGGTTCACCACAACCGGGAGGTTGCTTTCAGTTATACAATAGGGAACTGCTCAACAACCGGGATTAACGATTCCAGAGCAAGCACGGATTTCAGGGTTTATCCTAACCCTGCTGCAAATACGCTGAATATTCTATTTCCTAAGAATGAGGAATACAAAATAAGCCTGATTAATACTTTGGGGCAAGTAGTGCTTCAGACTCAGTCAAGGGAAATTGATGTAAAAAACATTCCGAATGGCATCTATATACTGCACCTCAAATCGGGAATGTATGAAGCCAATAAAAAAGTGATAATAAACCGATAAGCATTTTAATCCATGCGAAAAACCTTACCTGAAGCTATGACAAGACCAATTTCTTTATTCATTTTAATAATACTAGCCTGCAAATCACTTCTCGGTCAAAACTATACTGAAATCCTGGGCCGACCAACCAATGCCTCTATTGCAATAAGTATCCTGTTCGTTCAGAAGTCGGAAGTGTATTGGGAATATGGTGTCGTGAGCGGAAGTTATACAAAATCCACTCCAACATTTGTAGCAGATAAAGATATCCCTATTGAAAAGGATTTTACTGATCTTGCCCCGGATACAAAATATTATTACAGGATCCGGTACAGGCAATACGGAGTTTCAGGCCAATTTGCTGCGGGTGCGGAACACACTTTTCAATCACCACGAAAGCGTGGAACTGCATTTACTTTTGCCATCGAGGCCGATCCGCACCTCGACACCAACTCAAACCCTGCAGCTTATGCCCTTACACTGCAGAATATTCTTTCAAAAAAACCCGATTTCCTGATCGACCTGGGCGACATTTTCATGTCGGAAAAACTTCCTCTGATCAATCAGACCGAAATCACCAACAGGCATCTGCTTTACAGGCCGTACTTCAATACTGTTTGTCACTCGGTCCCGCTTTATCTTGTACTTGGGAACCACGAGGGTGAACTGGGATGGAAAATTGACGGAACACAAAACAGCCTCCCGGTAATGGCAACCAATACACGTAAATTATATTATCCGAATCCAACACCGGATTCTTTCTATACGGGCGATACGATTCCCGAAAATTATGTCGGCCTTCGCGAAGCCTATTATGCCTGGGAATGGGGTGATGCACTGTTTATAGTCCTGGATCCTTTCTGGCATACTTTAACAAAACCTGGCTGGGGCTGGACTTTAGGAAAAGATCAGTACGACTGGTTCAAGAAAACGATCAGCTCAAGCAATGCGAAATACAAATTTGTATTGTGCCACAACCTTGTAGGCGGCAACGGCAACGATGCCCGGGGCGGAGCAGAATTTGCCGGATTGTTTGAAATGGGAGGGGAAAATACCGACAATACATGGGGATTTGATACGTACCGGCCAGGCTGGGGTAAACCCATCCATCTATTGATGACCGAAAATAAGACGACCATTTTCTTCCACGGGCACGATCATTTTTACGGGAAACAGGAAAAAGACGGCATGGTTTACCAGGAAGTGCCGCAACCCTCTAATAAAAACATAACAAACATATCTGCAACACAATATGGGTATGTGGATGGAGTCCTTTTGCCTGGCAGGGGTTACCTGCTGGTTACAGTTTCCGAAACCGGCACGAAAGTGGATTATATCAAAACCTTGCTTCCCACCGAGGAAAATGCAACAAATAAGAACGGGGATGTTGCTTATACTTATACTATTTCTTCAAATACGACCGGGCTTAAAGATAATTCTGCCCTACGGGAGCCTTTTCAACTTGAACAGAATTCCCCGAATCCCTTTTCCGGAGAAACATCAATCAGTTATACAATTTCGGTTCCCGGTCATGTTCAATTAAAGGTTTATGATGCTTGCGGGAAAGAAGTTGCTATACTGGTCAATACAGACAGGCAAGCAGGAACATATAAAGAAGCATTCAGCTCAAACAAGCTTTCGCTTTCAGGAGGGATTTATTATTACCAGCTTACCGTAGGAGAACATTCAAAAAGCATGAAAATGATTTGTACCAGATGAACGAAAGATCGTAAAACTATTAATCAAAAAAAAAAGAATGAGTCCCTTCCATTTTATTTGCTACATAGAAAAACGTTTATTCTACAGACAAAATTCCTCAAATCATTGAATGTTTTTGACCGGAGGCAAAAGGCAAATTAATTTTGAAGTATGATTACATTTAAAATACGGCGAAGAAAATATCCTATCAGGAATTGAATAAGATTCCGCAAGGGTAATCAGAAGCAATGGACTAGATTCAAACTAATTCTTACTTTGGCAACATATGGACCTTTTACGAAACAAAAATCTAATTTTCGCATTAATTACCGGGCTTTCGATTATTCATCTGCAGGCTCAGAAACTAAGGCAGTTTACATTGCCCGAAACCGGGCAAACCGTAAGCTACACTTCATCCCCAGGCGAAGATGCCGATTTCATTATTAATCCCCTGTCGTTTACCGATAACGGTGACGGTACGGTTACTGATAATAATACAAGGCTGGTATGGCAAAAAACGGATGGTGGTGAAATGACATTCGAAAATGCCGCCACATACTGCGACAACTTAACTCTGGCCGGATACACCGATTGGCGCTTGCCGACCGGTATTGAATTGTTCAGTATAAATTATTACGACCATCTGAATCCTGCCCTGAATCCGGCCTACTTTACAACAACTTTAGCCGAGTATTGGTGGACCAGCGAAACACGGGTTGATGATGCAACCAAAGTATGGGTGGTTAATGCCGGTGGAGGAATAGGAGCGCATGCAAAAACAGAAACCATAAGTGCCGGTGGAACCAAACGCATACATGTTAGGGCTGTGCGAAATCCCGTTACAACCACTTTCCCGGCTGCCCATTTTACCGACAACGGAAACGGAACCATCAGGGACAACTTCACTGGATTAACATGGCAGAAAATCCAGTCACCAAATACTATGACATGGGAAGAAGCCCTCGCATACAGCAAGAATCTGACCTTAGGAAATGCAACAGGCTGGAGGTTGCCTAACATAAAGGAACTTCAATCGCTCAATAGCATTAACCTTACCAATCCATCGTTCAATAAAACTTTTTTCCCGAATTGCGTTACAGGAAACTACTGGAGTTCAACAACATTGCAGAACACCTCCGCAAAAGCCTGGGACCTTAATACCGAATACGGAATTATTTCGTACAACGATAAAACGCTGAAGGAAAATGTGCTGGCAGTAAGAGGCGGACTCGACAATACGGATCTGAATTTTACCGAAGTGCTTATTCCTGCCGGGGTATACAATATGGGCGATCATTACAACTTTGTGGATCCGAGCCATCCCAGCGACGAATTGCCGCTTCATGACGTAAAGGTTGATTCGGTTTTTATTTCGAAAACTGAAACCACTAACCACCAATTCCTGGCATTCCTCAACTCGTCGCTGCTCGAAGGAACTGTGAGGGTCGACAACAACAAGGTTCATCTTACAGGCGACACCAACACTTTATGCCTGACAAACCAGGTTGCATCGTATTACAGTATAAAATACGACGGAACAGGTTTCACAATGGCTGATTATCGTTCCGAACATCCTATGGTCGGGGTTATGTGGTGCGGTGCCACGGCTTTCTGCAACTGGCTCAGCAGGCAGAACGGCTTCCAGGAATGTTACAACCTGGCCACCTGGACCTGCACTTTTACAAAAAACGGCTACCGTTTGCCTACCGAAGCCGAATGGGAATTTGCCGGCCGGGGCGGGCAATACAATCCTTATCTCAATTATCCCTGGGGTAATGACCAGGACATTAAGAAAGCAAACTGGCCGGAATCGGGCGATCCTTACGAAGCCGGCAATTACCCGCTTACAACACCGGTTGGGTTTTACAACGGGTCGCTCCGGCTGAAATCCGACTATAACTGGCCGTCAACAGCAGCCAATTACCAGACATCGAACGGAGCAAATGCTTACGGACTGTTTGATATGGCCGGGAATGTTTGGGAACTGATCAACGACTGGTATGGCCAGAATTACTACATCATAAGCCCATACAATAATCCGACAGGACCAACCAGCGGGTTCATTATGCCCGACGGAAAGCCTTACCATGGCATGCGTGGCGGCAACTGGTACAACGGCTATATAACCACTTCAGTTAACGACGGGCACTCAAGGGTTTCGAACCGCAATCCTTCGTATTACCGTGGTCCGCAGGATCCCAATCACCCCTGGTATCACGTTGGTTTCCGAACCGCCCGAAAGTGTTTTATAACAACAACCGGTATTGACAACCATACAGGGAGTTTAGAATTGATGTTGAAAAACTACCCAAATCCGTTTCAAAACTCAACAATAATCAGCTTCAATTTACCTGAAACAGGTCCGGTTGATTTAGTAATCTATAATTTTCTTGGACAAGTGGTGGCAAATCCTGTAAATGAAAGGCTTGGAGAAGGCGAACACCAGTACCGGTGGGATGCTTCAAATGCTCCGGCAGGAATGTATTCATACAAACTCCTGTTTAAAAACCAGGTAGTTACACAAAAAATGAGCCTAATCAAATAACGACTCCGGCTATGAAAACCTTAAAATTAGTGCTTCTTATATTCCTTTTCCCGCTTGCATTGCTCTCGCAGGAATGCTTTATGGTCCCTACCGAAACGCGTTACTGGGACGCATCGAAAGCCTACAACGGTTATACGCTGTTCGGTACACGCGGGGCATCATACCTGGTAGATATGGAGGGACATGTAATTCACACCTGGCCACTAGGCACAAACCCTCGGTTTACAGAGGCTGGCACTTTGCTCGATGCTGTCGGTGGCAACCCCAGCAACCAGAATACATGGAGGGAACTCGACTGGAATGGCAATACGGTATGGCAGTATTCCGAATCCCGCACGAATTACCACGGGCATCATGATTTTGCCAAAATATTCAATCCCAAACTCGGCGATTCAACGTTCATTTACATTGCAAACAAAGATTTAACGGCCCAGCAATGCCTCGATGCAGGCTGCTCTCCTTCAAATAATTACACCGGGGCACAAATGGATGCTATTGTGGAAGTCGACAGGCTGGGCAATGTAATATGGGAATGGTGTTTTTTCGATCATGTGGTTCAGGATATCGATCCTTCGAAACCTACCTACGGTGTGGTAGCAAATACACCGGGAAGAATTGACCTTAACATTCGAGGCAACCCTGTGAAAAGCGACTGGATGCATTGCAACTCCCTGGACTATAACCAGGAATTGGATCTGATAGTTATAAATTCGGTTCATGGCGAGTTCTATGTGATTGATCATGGTAATACATTTATAGCTAATAATCCCGTAAGCAGTATTGCCCTTGCAGCGGGCACTGCCGGCGACTTCAAATACCGTTTTGGCGATCCGGCCAAATACGATAAAGGCGATCCGCCTTCGGTGCTCGACAACTGGGAGAAAGCCACATCAGGGCACAAACAACTTGGCGGTTCGCACGACATACAATGGATCAAACCCGGGTTGCCGGGGGCAGGGAATTTCCTTGTTTTTTGCAATGCGCAGAACCTTTTTGAACTTACGCCACAGTCGTATATAATTCAGATTAATCCATATCTGAATTCCGCGGGTGTAAATACAGGCAACTTTGTAAATCCTCCCGATGCCGGTTACACTATTGTGAATTCACCTGATGCGAACCTTATGAAGGAGAAGAAAAATGTTTCGAAACAGGTCGTGTGGACCTTTTCGAGTAAAAACAATACTTCTTTTTTCAGCACTATAGGCTCCAGTGCGCAGCGCCTTCCCAACGGGAATACCCTAGTATGCTCGATGAACGACGGGCATTTCTTCGAAGTAGCATCAGCCGATGCTTCTATTGTGTGGGAGTATATTAATCCTATGACAAGGGATGGCGTAAAGAAAATAAAAGTTGACAATTATCCTACATATAACGGGGTGTTCAGGGCATACCGCTATACGGCAGATCATCCGGCACTTACCGGCCATGATCTTACCCCGGGAAGTACCATGACAGGCTCAACGCCGAATTATTATAAACCTGTCGATCTGACAGCGAATTCCAATGAGGGAAATCTCCAACAGGTAACTGACAAACTTGATCAAAACCGGCCGAACCCGTTTTCATATTCTACCACGATTGATTTTGAAATAACCGAAACCAAAACGGTGAATATGGAAATCTTCGATTTCTCCGGCAAATTTGTAAAGACCCTGGTCGATGGCCGGTACCTCCAGGGAAAATATTCTGTAACCTGGGATGGCACAAACGAAAGCGGGATGCAGGTGGTAGCCGGAATCTACTTCTATGTGCTGAGGGCCGACAACCGGCAGGTAAGCAAAAAAATGATCTATGTTAAATAAAGACCGGAGGAAATTATGATTTTAAAGAAAGCAATCTTCGCAATTCTGTTTCTTTGCCTGCTGGCAGGCACCATTCACGGGCAAACACGCACTATGGGTGTACTTGTGAACGACACCAGCCAGGCTTATAAAGGCTATACTTTATTTGCCCCAAAGCAAAATACAATGACATACCTGATCAATAACGAAGGAAGAAAAGTTCATGAGTGGGATGCAAGTATATATCCCCCGGGTCAGGCAATTTACCTTTTGGAAAACGGGCATCTGCTGCGGACCTGTATGACCCAGACCCAGTTAGGAACCGGTGGTGGCGAAGGAGGACGCATTGAGGAATACGACTGGGACGACAACCTGGTTTGGTACATGAACTATTCAACTGCAACCTATATGCAGCACCACGACATCAAGAAACTACCGAACGGGAATATCATTATGTTGGTGGTGGAGAAAAAAACCTATGCACAGGTTTTGGCAGCAGGGTTCGATCCGACCAAACTTACTTCCGAGATACAACAGCAAGGATATATGCTTCCCGATTGTGTCATCGAGATTCAACCTACCTATCCATCGGGAGGAACAGTAGTGTGGGAATGGCATGTATGGGACCACCTGATTCAGGATTACAGTGCTTCGCAATCGAATTATGGTGTTGTTAACCAGCATCCTGAACTTATCGATTGCGATGGCGATCACCGCAGCCTCCCGCTTTTCTGGAACCATATGAATTCAATTGATTACAACCCGGCACTTGACCAGATTGCTATGAGTGTGCGTGGAAACAGCGAGGTATGGATTGTCGATCATACTACAACAACTGCCCAATCAGCCGGGCACACAGGCGGGGCTCGCGGAAAAGGCGGCGACCTGATTTATCGTTGGGGCAATCCTTTAACCTATGGGGCCGGTACAACAGCAAGCGAAAAATATTTCCAGCAGCACGATGTGGAATGGATAAAACCAGGTTATCCGGGTGCCGGTAACCTGATATGTTATAACAATGGCCTGGGGCGAAATCCGCTTCATTCAACGGTGGATGAAATAACTACCCCGGTCGATGCGGGTGGTAATTATCCGATTACAGCGGGAACCGCATTTGCACCGACCAATTTCACATGGTCCTATACAGCCAGCCCTCCCGAAGCGCTTTACTCGGAAAATATTTCCGGGGCGCAGCGTCAGAAAAACGGGAATACACTTATTTGCGAAGGCGGTCATGGCGATTTTACGGAAGTTACAACATCGGGTACTATTGTCTGGAGATATATTTGCCCGGTAGATGAAAATGGCCCAATGACGCAGGGTCAATCTATACCTACTAACCCGGTAAGGCCCGATGAAACCATGAATGAAGTATTCAGAGTGTACCGCTATGCCCCCGACTATGCAGCTTTTACTGGCAGGTCATTGGTTCCTGGTGATTTTATCGAACTATATATGAACGGGGTTGATGATCGAGTTGGGATATCAAATTCAGTGCAGGTATTCCCAAATCCTTTTACAAATCAAATCAAGGTTCAAAATTCGACGGGTCTAGAATTCTACAAGATTTCGGATGCGAAGGGGCAAGTAGTCTGGACAGGGAATCAGATCGAGAACCAGGATTTTAGCAGGCTGTCTCCAGGTATTTATTTCCTGAGCGTTTATACACCGAAATCAGCAACCACAGTTAAGATTATCAAATAATCAAGAGGGGTCTTCTTACCTGAAAAATTAATTTCACTCTTTGGTCATTCGTGGTCATTCGTGGTCATACATGGTCATTTATTGTCATATGATTGCTGTGTATATTCATCCGTAAATCGTCATCCGTAAATCGTCATCCGTAAATCGTCATTCGTAAATCGTAAATCCCAAACCCAAACCCCTAAAAAAAAACCAGCGCCCCCTGAAAAAAATACCCGGCGCCGGTTCTGTTTTAGGCTTCCCTATTTTTATTCAGTTACCGCTACAACCGGAGGCGCTTCAGGAGCTGCAGTTGTGCTGCTGCCGCCATCGAGAAGGAACAGGTTGAAAAGCACGGCATTGTCCTGGAACACCAGTTTGGCACACTGGCAAACCAGCGACATTTTTTCGCAAACGGCATTCATGGCCTGTATGCGCTGGCCCGAATCCACCGAACGGTTTACCTTGGCTTTCTCCTGGACCAGATTCTGGTCAAGAATACGTTGGGCCAGGCTATCGAGCAGTTCAATATCGGTTTCTTTCATGCCGCTGGCTACCAGGCCCTCTTTGTATTCGGGCTTGCATGCAACCGAATAGGCCGCACGCATCAGGGCGGGAAGTTTAAGCTGGTTTACATATGCCGATTTATACTGCGACTGTCCAAACAGTTTTAACAAGGCAGCATTTTTCGGGAAGGCGATCTGCGTATAAAGCAGCAGTGATTGAAAAAGGCTACGGCCCTGGTCCATCAGGGTTTGCAGGGTTGCGGTTTCGCCGCTCTGCCTGGCAACCGAAGCATAATCGGGCATAAGGCTGCGGGCATTGGTAATTTTAACCGCCCAGTCGTCGGCAAAAGGATCGGCCAGGTTTGGGAAAAATTCGGTAAAACGGCCTTTATGCTCAATAAACGAGGCCAGTTTTACATCAGCCTGCTGCAACATCTCTTCGTCGGTTTTTTTGAAGTTACGCAGCATAACATCAGAATGTTTCATACTACTAAAATTTAAATGTGAATACTCAGTGATCTATTCAGGGTTACGATATATGCTTGCGGAAATCACGACGAGGCTACAAGAATAAATGGAAGAGGATACAAGAAAAAACAAATGAGGATACAAGAAAAAACAAATGAGGATACAAGATTCAGCGATAGAGTAACAAAGTAATAATAGTGTAGTAAATATAGTAAAAAAATGCCTTTATGTTGCCCGGAAGGCAAAATTTTTACCGGCAAACATGCTGATGCCCTGCGGCATATCGCTCACGACCTAATGGGAAGACTGGCACAGAGGGTGGAAGTCCCTCAACGGCAGGCAAAAGAAAGCATCCGTTGGGCGGAAGCCGTTTTTCCTAAGGCGGAAGATGTTTTTTACAGGGCGGAAGATGTTTTTCCTGCAGCAAAAATATCTTCCGGTTGGAGAAAAATTGCTTCCGGGTGGAGAGACATAGCTTCCGGGCACCATACAATTGCTTCCCGGCGGTGTGGGAATGGTTCCGGCAAGTGTAGAAAATCTGCCGGGTAAGAATACTGATCTTTGGGTATACAAAACGGATATAACGGTTTATACACCAAAACTGCCGTACCCTGCGGCATAGGGTTTTCCCTGATTTTCAGGGTATAGGCTTTTAAAATAAATAACAGGGTTTGAAATAATTATGTAAATTCGTGGTGTAAACAGTATTATATAAACAGAATAGCAGTACCAGTTCTTAATGCGCCTTATATGAAGGCAAAGTGCGAAGAGCCATTTTAATGATTTGATATAAATGTGTAACTTCAACATAAAACCTCAAAAAGGGCAGAAAGGCAGTTGTTTTCAGGAAGATATGTGCACCTCAAACTATAGGGAGGTAAACATATATTCGAGAAAGCCAATAGCAGGGCTACCGTACAAAAGTTACAAGCTCATACAAACAATCCCTTTGCGGTGAATAAATAAATTTATCGCCGCATATTTGCGGTAATTAATTCGTATATTTACCGCACAAAATATCAGATAATGGCAAAATACATATACGAATACAAAAACTGGACAAATTTTTCGTGGCAGGACAAAGCCCTAAATGCTGTATTTGGAGAGGTGCGGCTTTTACAAGGTAAAATAATAGGGCAAATGAACGCTCTAGGGTTTTCTGCAAAAGAAGAAGCTACGCTAACCGCCTTAACCTCAGACGTGGTAAAATCATCGGAAATAGAAGGCGAATTACTCAATTATGACCAGGTACGTTCCTCCATTGCAAGGCGTTTGGGCTTAAACACCGCAGGGCTTGTACCGGGCAACCGCTACATCGAAGGCGTTGTAGAAATGATGCTGGATGCCACCCAACGGTACACTTTACTTTTAACCGAAAAACGTTTATTTGGTTGGCATGCGGCACTCTTCCCCACAGGTTATAGCGGACCTTATTTAATCGAAACGGGACGCTACCGGACTGGTGAGATGCAAGTTGTTTCGGGCCCTATAGGCAAAGAAAAAGTGCATTACCAGGCCGTAAAGCCCGAATCAGTAAAAATGGAAATGGACAGGTTTTTGGATTGGTTCAATAACGAAAACAGCCTTGATCCTGTTCTGAAAGCTGCCATAGCACACTTTTGGTTTATAATCATTCATCCCTTTGATGACGGAAACGGCAGAATCGGAAGAGCTATAACCGACATGTTGCTTGCCAGTTCTGAAGGCAGTGGTGAACGTTTTTACAGTATGTCGGGCCAAATATTAGCCGAACGCAAACGCTATTACGAAGTATTGCAAAAAGTGCAACATAGTGCAGGCGACATTACCGAATGGATAGCCTGGTTTCTGCATTGTCTTAAAAATGCGATGCTCTCTACCGATAACACCACACAGAAAATACTGCGTAAAGCTGAGTTTTGGAAATTACACGAACACATACCCATCAATGAACGCCAACGATTAATGCTTAACAAACTCTTCGACGACTTTGAAGGAAAACTACAAACATCAAAATGGGCTAAAATTGCCAAAACCTCTAACGACACAGCCTTACGGGATATAAAAGACCTGATAGAAAAAGGTATACTGAAACAAACTGACGGAGGAGGACGAAACGCAAACTATGAATTAGCAGACTTTACATTAGAATAAACACCAAACAATATCACTTCCCCTTATATTTCTCAAATGCCGCCTGTTGTTTCGGAGCCAAAAAACGGCTTTCCACTTAACTCTGGGGGCTATTGACTGAAAATACTTTTTATACTTTTTATCCATAGTATTTTTGCATATTGATACATCAATTAAAAACAACACCTAATTCGATAAAAATGGAAACACAAGGAAGAAGGATCGCAGCTGCCGCAATACTAAGCATACTGGTTTGGGGATGCGCCAAAAATGAAAGCAACCCGGATTCAAATTCGCTGAAACAATCCATTACCGGGAGTTCAGCCAATCTCAGCAAAGCCATGGAGGCAATTGCAGCTTCACCGGCATATACTATTCTTACTGTTAACGACGGATCATTCAAAAACTCAGGCTCTGTTGCCGACTCAGCTTACAGGGACTACATTTCACTTGCAAAAATAAAGGGTGTTTATGAGTACAAATACTCCGTAAAACCCGGCAAGTGGGGCATTCCGTTAATCAGTTTCTTCAACCGTACAGCGGATGACGATAAAATGATCGTACGCCTGCCCTTAGTTAAAGTACAAAACCCAAGATTGCTGAGGCACTTTTCGCCTGTTGATACAGCATTGACGAACAATTTTGCAATCGCAGTTTCTGATTATCACAACAACTACAACAATTATCACGATTTCGATTATGCCCTGGCTTCGGAAATCAGTGTTGATAATGCTGTTGCAGGCACCCTCAATATCAATTCGCTTATTGGACCGCAAAAGGGAATCCATTATATGGCTCAATACGCTTTCAGCGGAAGTTACACAGCAAAATATATGTATGATTCGGGCGATACGTCCGTTTCTAGTTTCACTATCAGCGATAACAACGCAGTATTATACCAGGAAAAACTAATGACCATAAGGAACGACACAGCCCGTTTTGGCCGTGAATTCCAGTACTGGCTAACAATCGGCAATGTACAGATCGTAAAAAGATCGGGCACCGTGAAACCTGAAATTTACCTGAACGATGTATTACAACCCAATGCCACGGTGAAAATTATTGACCATGCTGCTGATCCGGAAGCTTCGGTTTGCAGGAAACGCGATATCCAGATAACTTTTGAAGATGGAACCACAACAACGGTTTCAGCTTTGATTGGTTCATCCGTGGCTAATATAAAGACCCTGTTCGAGTCATTGCACCAGGTATACTTTGCTGCTTACATCGTCGACTGGATGGCTTATGACATTTATTATAACAGGAATTAAACCCGGTTTTGTAAAAATGTTTTAAAAACCCGCTTTTAAAAACGACATTACAGGAAACAAAAAACCCGGAGGAGCAATCTTCCGGGTTTTTTTTATGAAGTTGAAGTTTGTTTACTTTACAGGATATTCCACACAAAACCAAGTTTATACAACACAACATCAACGATCAACCCGAGCAGGAATAACATCCCGAAAACCCGGTTGTAAATAAACGCATGCGAAACAAGGTACAACGGCCAGCCGTCGCCTGAGGCTCCCTCAGGCTTTGCAAGCGGACGTGGTTTGAGGAAAACTTTCGAAGCCCATATCAGCTTAGGGAGCGCAAAGAATACGATCAGTATTGCCGGTCCCAGGTGGCCTGTAAGCACCAGTGCGAGAATAAACACATATTGCAAAACCCAGAAGACAATAGTCGAATAGCGGGCAGCTTTCTGGCCGATTACGACCGGGAGTGTCCTCACTCCTTTTGCCTTGTCTTCGGGAAGTTTGTCGGTATGTTTACCAAAAAGCACTGTTGTTGGCCCTAAAGCATATACAAGACTTAGTATGGCAACCCAGTTGTCCCAATGCCCGCCCGAGACCACGAAATAGGTGCCACCTACCATAAGCGGACCCCAGACCAGGATAACCGAAGGCTCGCCCAATCCGAAATATTTCAGCGGCCAGGTATAGAACAGCAGGAAAAACAATCCTGCACCAAGTAAATAAAAGGCACCTATTCCGGTCACGGCAACCAGGTATATTCCGATTACCAGTGCAATTCCCAGGGTTACCAGTAAGTATGCCATAAAACTGTTCATGCTCAGCAATCCATGCTCAAGCGGTTGAGGGCCATAGAGTGAACGATAGTAATTATCCTTGTCGATTCCTTTTTTATGATCAACCAGGTCGTTAAGCAGGTTATTGCTGGCATGGGCCATTACAATTCCTATCATGCAAAGGATAAAAAATTCCCACGAAAAATTCCCGCTGCGGTAAGCGAGTAATCCGCCTATTGCAGCTGCCAGGGCAGTCATTATGAAAACAGCTGCGCGGGTAGCAATAAGCCATCGCGAGATTACATCCAGTTTATCCCATTCCCCTTTTGTTATTTGTGGAATCACCCGTAAGGCTTTAACCCACATCGAAGTATTTACCATTATGTTTTGTGTTTAGTTTATCTAATCTCAAAACAAATGCCTGCCACAAAGGTTCAGCAGGAATGAAATGATAAATATATACCAACAGGCAAAGTGCTGATAGTAAAATGCATAGGAAAGAATGAGAAATCCATTCCATTGAGTCCCGTCAGGGACGAAATATCGGTAGAATCAGAAATATATTTCGTTCAGTCCCGTCAGGGACGAAATATCGGTAGAATCAGAAATATATTTCGTTCAGTCCCGTCAGGGACGAAATATCGGTAGAATCAGAAATATATTTCGTTCAGTCCCGTCAGGGAC
>CAISRK010000168.1 GCA_903887815.1 uncultured Bacteroidales bacterium
CTTCGAGGATGTCAATGTTGGAGTCCTTATCATCAACTATCAGGATATTGGCATTTTTAAACGTTGAATCAATCATATTGATTTATGAATTACTGTGTTGTTTTAATAAACTGATCGACCACCTTTAGAAAAAGGATTACGTCAAGTGGCTTGGTAATATATTCCCTGGCACCGGCAATTATCAGCTGATCAATGTGATGCTGCGTGGCGTCAGCGGTTAGGATAACCACCGGGATCGCTTTTATTTTAGCCTCTTTCTGAAGGTTTGCAAGAACTTCGCTGCCGTCAATGTCGGGTAAATTGATATCGAGTACTATCAAATCAGGTTGGTACTCCTTTGCCAGGCTGACAGCAGGTTTACCGAACCTGGATGTAATTAATTGTATTTCAGGACGATGACTCTCGATAATTTCTTCTACAAACTCGTAGTTCGAAATATTATCCTCGATATATAAAATGGTTCCTGTTTTTATATGTGCCAGTGCTCCCTTTTCGGTTACATCCGGGTTTGGATTTGTTGGGTCAACATGATTTGCATTTTTGCTTTTATAAGCAAACTTATTTTCTGCGATTGGCAGGTCAATCCAAAAGGTGGTTCGTTCGCCGGGAACGCTTTCAACACCAACAGTTCCATCCATGGCCTCGATGATTTTCTTAACAATAGCAAGGCCAAGGCCTGTTCCTTCGGTCTCGGTTTTTTCTGCCCCGATCCGTTCGAAAGGCACGAAAAGCTTTGAAATATCTGCTGCAGGGATTCCCAATCCGTTATCCGTTACTGAAATCCGGGCCAGTGAAACACCTGCATCATTCCGTGGCAGGCATTCTGTTCTGACACTTATTGTACCCCCTTGCAGGCTGTATTTCACCGCGTTGTTAAGCAGGTTAATCAATACTTGTTTCAGCCGCATCCTGTCGGACATTACTAAAAGATGATTGGAAGGTGAATTCTGCATTTCAAGCTTCATTTGCCTGGCATTGGCCAGAGGCTGAATGGAATCCATAATTTCGAGGATCACCCCGTTTAACCGGACGGGTTCAGGCACAAGTGAGAGCCTACCCGATTCGATACGCGAAATATCGAGTACTTCATCAATCAGGTTAAGAAGGTTTTTACCGCTGTTTAGAATATGATTGACACCTTTTTTTTGTTTAGGGTTAAGTTCACCCATATTCATCAACTGGGCAAAGCCTAATATTGAGTTCATCGGGGTGCGCAGTTCATGGCTCATACGCGAAAGAAATTCGCTTTTAGCCTGGTTAGCCTTGTTGGCTTCGTCTCTTGATTTAATAATTTCTTCTTCCGCCTGTTTCCGATCGGTAACGTCGCGGAACGACCATATCCTTCCGTAATTTTGCCCATCCATCCCCAGCACCGGTGCCGAAAACCTATCGAGGATAATCCCGCTTTTAAGTTTTATTTCATCCTGGCTTGACTCTTTCGGGGACTTATACAACATTCGTGTTTTTTCAAGAAAACCCTCAGGATCCAGGGTCAATCTGACTACATGTTCGAGTAGTGCGGGAGCGTTATCACCCTCTGCAATATGCTTAGGAACATCAAACAGCTCTATAAAACGACTGTTCATAATCTGGACCCGTTCCATGTTCTGGTCTATGACCAGAATTCCATCGGGGGTGGCGTTTTTCTGAGCCTCAAGTAATGCCATTTTCGATTGCAGCAGCTGTTCCGACTGCTTGCGTTCGGTAATATCAAGTGAAATACCACCCAGCAGAGGTTCCTGTCCCAAGCGGTCAATGGTAAACTTTTGGGTTTCGTAATAATGAAGTTTCCCGTCGAGTTGGAGCATGTTTTCTTCAAGTTTCTGATATCCCAGCTGCATGGAATTAATATCATCGGCCATGAGTTTTTTGCCAAGTTCGTTTGGAAAAATTTCAAGCATGGTTTTTCCGATCCATTTGGAAGCCCCGAAGGCATCCTCCATATAAGGGTTAACAAAAAGCGTTCGGCCTTCATGGTCTTTTAAAAAGACAACAGCAGGCAGATAGGCCATGAATGAAGAAAACCGGGTTTCGCTTGAGTGCAGGAGTTCTTCGGCCCGTTTGCGATCGGAAATATCGGTAAGGGAAGTCACCCTGACATTTCGGCCCTTGTAGTACATCATCCTTCCCGTTAAAAGGCAGGGGAATGTTGTGCCATCTTTCCGCAAGGCTATGGCTTCGTATGGGATTTCATCGCCCGCCAACATTTTCTGCATTACCATTTCCCTGTGAGCGGGAATAATCCAATCCGTCCCATACCGGGTGTAAGCTTCCTCATTGGTATAGCCGAACATTTGTTCGGCCGACAGGTTTTGCTCTATACACAGTCCCTTTTCGGAAAGGAAGATTGCTTCGAACGATCCTTCCGACAGTCCCCTGTATTTTTCCTGGCTTTCTTCAAGGTCGCTTTCAATTTGTTTGCGCTTCGAAATATCTTCGAAAATATAAAACCGTCCGTAATACTGGTCATTTTCCCCGCGGATCTGTGTTGTAAAACGCCGTATCGTGCGATTCCCGGTAAAGGCAATTTCATCTTCCAGCACAATACGGTTTTCTTCCATTTGCAGTGGTTTGCACGATTCGGCGAAAGCGGGAATGTCGGACAAAACCGGCAAGCAGTAAGGAATAATATCGTTATTTTTCAGTTCGCCGCGATGCATCTGATCCTCAATATGTTCTATCCCCCAAATCTGGCAAAAACGGTGATTGAAGTACAGGATTTCATCAGTTCGGTTATCAACCACCAGGAACCCCAGGGGTGATGAATTTGACATGAGTTCCAGCAGCGATTTGTTCCATTTCAGGATTTCTTCCGCTTTTTTCCGCTCCGTGAGATCCATATTTGTACCTGTTACCCGGATGGCTTTTCCGTTTGTATCGCGGCTGATAAATCCGCGCGACAGCATGGGAACAAAGTGGCCGTTTTTATGCAACAACCGGAATTCGGCTTCATAACTCTCGTTTTTGCCACTCAGGGCTTTTTCAAGAATATCATTAACATGGTCGACATCATCAGGATGTGTAAGATTTCTCCACAGATTGCTGTCGGGTGGAATTTCATCAGGCATGTATCCGAGTTGATGCCACCATTTCGGTGAATAAAGGAGGAGGTTCGTAACCAGGTTCCAATCCCAGGGGGCATCGTTTGAACCTTTTATAGCCAGATCGAGCTGTTCCTGGCTTTCGCGCAATGCCTGTTCGGTGAGTTTACGTTCGTTTATATCGCTTGCCAGCTTTTTATTTACATCTGTAAGTTCAAGTGTGCGTTCTTTTACTTTCTGTTCGAGGCTTTGATTAAGGTTCCGGATTTCGGTTTCGGCTTGTTTGCGATCCGTAATATCTTCCTGTATTGAAAGATAATGTGTCATCTGGCCAGAGCTATCAAAAATGGGGC
>CAISRK010000169.1 GCA_903887815.1 uncultured Bacteroidales bacterium
AATCTCAAAAAACATTGATCTTATTGCCTTTGTAAACAAAAAAAAACCGGTTTATCTAAGATAACCCAGTTTTTAAATAGCAGTTTTTGTATTTTTTGTCTTGTTTATGTATTGGAATTTTGGTTAGCAATACTATTTTTGGTTCCATAATTCCTCCCCATCACCTCTGAAAACCATTGCAATTCCAATATACTTGTGCGTGGTACTGGATTCGAACCAGTGACCCCCGCCCTGTCAAGGCGGTGCTCTAAACCAACTGAGCTAACAACGCAGATGAAGGTGCAAAGTTAGTATTTTATCCCAAAATTAAAACACCCAATCCCAAAATTCCTGAATATTGAGGAATGCCGGTCAAAACAATTACTTATCCTATTGTTTTAGTGCAATTTTCCTGTTTACTTGAGCGAATATTTTACATTTGTTTCCTTATCCATTTAAAAAATGAAAAACAAAATATCAGCTGTAATCCTGCTTGCAGCATTGGTGCTGGCACCTTTTTTCAGCAGAGCACAGAATGGCAGTAAACAATTCGAATTTGATGATTTTTTCAAAAACAATACATTCACAACTGCTGGATTCAGGAGCCTCCGCTCGATGAACGACGGTGAAACCTATATTGTTTCGGAAGCGCAGGGAACAAAACTTGTTTTATACAGATACGAAACCGGTGAAGCCGTAAAAACACTTCTCAACCTGGCAAGTTTCCCGGCAGCTGGCTTCAAATCATTCAGCGATTTCAGCTTTAATCCGGACGAGACAAAAATATTACTCGTTACTGACAAGCAGGCGATTTATCGTCGCTCGTTTACTGCCAGCTACTACGTTTATGATATCGCGAAACAAACCCTTATGCCCCTTTCAGTTAAGGGGAAACAACAGGTAGCCACCTTTTCGCCCGACGGTACCCGGGTTGCCTTTGTTCGAAGCAACAACATTTTCCTTACCAACCTTGCCAACGGGAAAGAAATCCAGCTGACTACCGATGGTAGATTCAATTCAATAATAAACGGGGTCCCGGATTGGGTGTACGAAGAAGAATTCGGGTTCAGCAAAGCATTCGAATGGTCGCCCGACGGGAAATACCTGGCATGGATCCGCTTCGATGAAAGCAGGGTGCCCTTGTTCAGCATGAGTATGTTCCAGGGAATGGAACCGTCGCTGGATGAAAACAAACTGTACCCGGGAGTTACAACCTTTAAATATCCCAAAGCGGGCGAACCAAACTCTATAGTGAGCGTTCACGCGTATAATATCGAAACCAGGAAGGTGAAAACTATGGATATAGGTACAGAAACCGATATTTATATCCCAAGAATACGTTTCACCCAGGATCCGCACCAACTTGCTATTTTTAGGCTGAACCGCCTACAGAATAAATATGACATATTACTGGCTGATGCAGGCAGCGGTAAGACCTCGCTCCTTTTTACCGAAACTCAGAAATATTATTTCGAAAAAGACTATGCCGACCGGATCAATTTTCTTGACGACAAACAGCACTTTACCCTCCTGAGTGACCGCGACGGGTACTCACATATTTATTTGTATGATATGCAGGGCAAACAACTTGTCGCGGTTACAAAAGGCGATTTTGATGTAAAAGACCTGAATGGTGTCGATATGAAAAACAAACTTATTTATTATACTTCAGCCGAACCAACACCATACCAGCGTGAAATATACAGCATCAAATGGGATGGTACAGGCAAAAAGAAACTGTCCCTTTATACCGGTTCAAATACTGTAAAATTCAGTGAAGGATTCAGGTATTATACCATCACCTCATCGGATATGAGAACGCCATCGAAAACTGTTCTCTATAATGCAAAAGGCGACAGTGTGCGGCTTCTTGACGAGAACAATAAACTCGTAGAAAAGCTGAAAGCTTACAAATTTGCTTACCGCGAGTTTTTCAATTTCAATACCACCGACAATGTTAACCTGATCGGATGGATGCTAAAACCTGCTGATTTCGATGCGGCCAGGAAATATCCTGTGTTTATGACCCAGTACAGCGGCCCCAATTCGCAGAGTGCCCTCGATACATGGAGCCTCGGATGGGAAAATTATCTTGCACAACTGGGATATATTGTTGTTTGCGTCGACGGGCGCGGTACAGGAAGCCGCGGAGAGGCATTCCGCAAAGTTACCTATATGGAACTCGGCAAATACGAAACCACCGACCAGATTGAAACGGCGAAATACCTGGGCAAACTTCCTTTTGTTGATGCCACGCGGATCGGGATATGGGGATGGAGTTTCGGGGGATACATTTCGTCCTCATGTATGGTGAAAGGAAACGGGCTTTTCAAAACGGGTATTGCCGTTGCTCCTGTAACCAACTGGCGCTATTACGACAATATTTACACCGAGCGTTTTATGCGTACTCCCCAGGAAAACCCCGATGGATATGACATGAATTCGCCACTTAACTTTGCAAAGGATTTTACAGGTAATTTATTGATCTGCCATGGACTGGCTGACGATAACGTGCATGTTCAGAATACGTTCGAATTCACCGAACGGCTGGTGCAGGCAAACAAGCAATTCGAAATGCAGGTTTATACTAACCGTAATCATGGAATAAGGGGTGGGAATACAACCTATCACCTTTACAGGCGGATGACGGATTTTATTTTGGAAAAGCTTTGAAATGAAATTCCAAATTCCAAGCTCAAAATTCCAAATTCAAAGGCAATAAATACAGCAGTTGACGGATTTCCTCGTGAGCAATTGGGATAAATAATCTGAAATGGACTATTACCAGGTGGTGAATGGTTTTTTGGCGAGTTTTGAGTTGTAGTAGCGTTTGTCCCCGGTCACTTCTTTACCAAGCCAGATGGGGATATCGAATAGTTCTTCTTCCGAACTCAGTTCAATTTCGGCGATTACCAGTCCTGTATTTTCACCAACAAACTCATCCACTTCGTAAGTAAATTTCCCAACCTGGACCAGGTAGCGGGTTTTATCAATAATACCGGGTTCGCATAACGCAAGCAGTTCGCGGGCATCGTTAACATCGATTTCCTTTTCCCATTCGTAACGGCTCATGCCCGATAAATTCGAGACCCCCTTGATGGTGATGTAGCCTCTTTCGTCGCGGATACGCACCCTCACAATCCGTTCAGGCACTGACGAAAGGTATCCCTGGGTTATCCGCGTGTATGTGTTTGCAAACTGCCTGAATCCTTCCTTTACAAGGAATTTCCTTTCGATTTCCTGGGACATATGAATAGTGTTTTTTGAAGAGCTGGTAATACAAAGATACATGTTTCAGGAATGCATAAAATCAATTTCGCAGCAGGCAAAGACCTTGCGGGCTGCATCCCTGGCGAACTCTTTCATTAGCTTCTGCACCTCAGTATCCGACAATCCAGGTGTACCGGCTTTTGCAGAACCCGTTTTGTTTGCGATACTTTTCAAAGCGTGAATCAAAACATCAATATCCTCTTCGCTGTTTCCGATCCCTATGCTCACTCTGGCAAGGCCCGGCAACTGCAGTTTCGGAAAGGCCGATACAATTATCCGCTGGAAGCGTTCCAATCCCGGGCTAACTCCAAGCAAGTGCTTAATAAGGATATGGGCACAGTGGCATCCAAACCTAACACCTATTCCCCGCAGGGCCAGCTCTTTGGCAAGAGATGCAGACATGATACCTTTTATATCGAATACTATTACCCCGCCTTTTTGTGCAAATCCGGTTGAATCTGGACTCTGAACGCCATAAATCCTGAGACCTCGTACCTGAGCCATGGCGAGTAAAGCCTTTTTGGTCAACTTCTTTTCAGTATCCTCAATTACATCCAAACCAATACGCTGGAGGTGAACAAGCACTTTCCCCAACGCGGCTATGCCCGCGGTGTTTTCTTCACCTGATGAATTGATATGTTCCATTTCGGCAGTACTGAAATTCAGCACTCCTTTCCTGGCTGCAAGTACCCCGCATCCGAACGGAGCATAAACTTTATGGGCCGAAAAAGCCAGGTAGTCAATATTGTGTGCTTCCATATAAATCCTGCGATGAGCGGCCAGCTGAGCTGCATCCACCAACAGTTTTGCCCCATACCTGTGCACAATGCTGCTGATATCCTCCAGGTTGTTGAATACGCCCAGCACATTAGAGGCACCGCTCAGGGCAACAAGTGTAATGCGCTTCGCACCAAAATTGTGGTCTTGGTTATAAGCACGCATCACGTTCCCAAGTTCCTGCGGGTCGATAAACCCTTCGTTGCTCGCAGGCAGCCTTACTATCTCCAGGCCGGGAACCAGGCGCCAGGGCAGATCGTTGGATGAATGTTCGAGGAGTGAACTCAGCAGCACGGGTTCGGTATCCCGGGCAGTTTGGCGGCTGTAACTTCGGGCCACAAGGTTAATGGCTTCGGTTGTATTGGAAGTAAAAATTATATCATATGTGGAGGGTGATGCCCCCAGGAAACCGGCACAAACCGACCTGGCTTCACTAATAACGGCTTGTTGCAACTGCCCCGGAAGCCGCCACGATATAAAGAAGGCTTCTGCAACCGCCGAATACGTCGGGGTACTGGCAGCATTATCAAGGTTAACGAACCGCCTTTTACCATTGAGAGCAGGGACAATGGTATTATTGCCGATAAAAGAATTCCTGAGTTTATCCAGCAATTCCATACCCCGGAGAGCACCGAACTCATCATTATACAGGATTTCAGTTGCTGATAACCCTGGCTCTGCCTGGGTTAAGAAAGGATTATACCCAAGCTGCCGGGTTATATCCAGGGCCTTCGCCAATGTGATAATATTGATAATGGCGGGTGTACCTGCTTCGAACTTATCAGGCAACCTGGCCCAAACCACCCAATTGCGTGAAATCAGCCTTGAGTTGCCACCTCCTGCCTCAAAGGGGATTCCTTTGGGAAATGCTTTCCTATTAACTGCCAGTGCAGTAACTCCAAGCGACAAGCCTATATCATTCCCTGAAATACTGCTGAAGGCACCCGGCTCCAATTGCACTTTGAAAGCCTCTGCCCGGCGGGAGGAACAAAATACAGTCCGGTATTTTCGTTTATCCAGCCCAAGGTATTGCAGTACAATCTCCCTGGATTGTTCATACAATTGCGTGGTAACTATCGAGTTATGCCCGCTGCCCCGGTGCACATTGGAGTAAGTTGCGAGCGCTGCCAGCACTCCACGCCTGAGTTCAGCAAATGCTTTTCCCGATACTTCGCCCAGCCGGGCGGCATCAGCCTTTTCCATGTTTGGCAAGGGGGATGGATCTGTATTTGGGGTTTCAGTAGTTTTCATTCCCTGAATCCTTAGATGTAATAAAATAGCCGAAATTAATCAGTTCCCGGAGCTAGTGACCTATTGGGTCATCCGCGTTTTACCAGCCTGCCGATCGCTTCGGATTTAGTTTCAACAAAGTTAATCTGTCCGAGCTTATTACTTTCGTAAATAAAGTCCTTTATACTTTTGCTTCGATTTTCGCTGAAATTACCGACAATAGCCAGGCGGACCCGGTAATTCGAAAATTTCTGAAGTATTTCGCCCGCGATACCGGTTTTCAGATCGAAGAAAGCAGGAGCAATATTATTTTCGTAAATGAGGATACTGTCGAAACCCTGGAAGTACAAATTCCCTACTAAATCCAATCCGTCCTGAATGGTATTAATCACAACTGTTTCAGAAACTACTTCGGCAATTTTCGTGTCGTTTACCTGGTGGGTTTCTATTTTCAACATTTCGCTGTTTTTCCAGAGTCTGTTGTTAGTACAGGATATTTCATCATCCAGGCAGCTGATGTTGATACACCGAAAAGAGGCAACCCGGACATACGTTTCAAAATTAGTAAAGATTTGTTTTAACCTAAAAAAAGAGTTTTGCAGTTTCACTTATACCGGATAATGCATGACAGCCATCACTTATTTATTTTTATTCCCTTGTAAACATAAGTGTAATAATACCCAAGTGGCCCGCTTTGGTAATAATAAATGCTGTCGTTCCTGAAACTAGCTGCCGAATGATACCCGTAAAAGCCGTCGGATTGGTTGTAAATCATCTGGGAATAGGATACATTGAGCATGGCGAAATCATTGTTCTTTGCAACAGTTATTGTGTCAACTGAATTCACAACAGTACCGTTGTACGAAAAGGTTACGTGGCAGTTATAATTCCCGGTGTACTGGTTCCTGTAATCATATTTAAGCGAATCAATTGTATCCTTAGTAATCGGGTAAGTAAATTTTTGAGAACTATTTTCCGCATCAATAATATCGAAATCCAGGACGAAATTAGCTGCCAGCGCCAATTTAAACGGACCTTCGCCCAGGTACCCGGAAGGTTCGTTCCATTTTACAGTAAAAGGGCTGTTTGTCCCTTTAGGTTTTATGCTGAACGTGATAAAAGTATTATTTTTGGGATAACACACAATTTGCTGAGTACTGAAATCAAAACCCAATTCCGGGTTCTTCTCTTTCCTGCAGGAGAAACCAATAATCAAGAGGACCACCAGGTAAAATAACTTCTTCATCCGATTAAATACTGATACAATCGATTCTAAAACACTCCTGATTAAAACAGCTTAAAGCAATGCCTAAATCCGGAACAGGATTCTATCAAAATGCCGGATAGTACAAATATAGGTAAGAGTACAAAGAACAGCCCCGATTTTGAGGAATAATAATGACCGGATTAATTTCTTTATCAGGTATCCACATCATCAGGCTATTGATTTCCTGCTTCCTGTTTGTTACCTTATGCAACCGGCTATACATGCCAGGTATATATCAGGAAATGTATCACGGTGGGTTAATGATAAAAAAGGAAATAATCGTAGATGGTGCGTGTTACTTCGGCTATTGCCCGTTCGCGTTCAGGAATGGTTTTCTCCGACGATTTTACAAAAACTGAAATCACAATATGCCCGGCATCCCCAGGTAGGGTTATTATTCCCGCATCATTGGTAGTTAAGGCCATTGTCCCGGTTTTGTGCATTACTTCGGTACCCGGTGGCAGGGATCCCCTGAGCCTGCCCAGGCCTGTTTCGCAACGCTTCATAATAGCGAGCAACAGAGCACTGCTCTGCGGTTTCAGAACCTGGCCCCTGTGGAGTTTAAGGAGCAGTGCTGTCATTGCATCGGGAGTGCATATATCCTGACTTGTACTATCGAATTGCCTGGCAAATAGGATCTGTTCTTCGGGTTTTGAATTTTTCGAAAGGCTATCGTAGAGTGCCGGCGACCAGGGGCTTTCAGTATCCAGCATCATACCTTCAGAGGCCGCTATCAGGAATGCCGTGGATCTGTCGACTCGCATGCCATCGATACCCAGGTTTTTCATACAGGCGTTGACGGCGGGCGGACCGCCGGCCAGGCGCAGGCATATATCGGCAGCACTGTTATCGCTTATAAGCAGCATGAGTTCAAGCAGGCTCCGGACCGAAAGTGCTATACCGGGCTGTGCGCTATCAGGCCAGTTGAAACGGCCTGAAATAAGTCCACTACCTGGATGCAGGTCCGATTTTCGTATTTCAATCATCTGGCTGAGCGAATAAATCCCACTGTCGACTTTGGTAAGCAGTGCCACTGCAATCGGCACTTTGTAGCTGCTTGCCATGGGAAAGGAAAGCTGGTCGTTCAGCAGGATACGTTTCCCCGTTTCGGTATGTATGGCCGAAATACCGACAATACCGCCCGACAGCAACGAAAGTCGTGCAATTTCGGCATTCACTCTCTCCAGGCTTAAATCAGGTGCCGGAACAGCAATCGCGGCTTTTTTCTGGGCCATCAATATGCCTCCGATTGCCAGCAGGCAGGTCAATAAGACTATCTTTTTCATTTGTCGGGCTGAGTTTGCTGATAAATATACCAATTCTGTTTTACCTTTTTATGTTAATGCTGTACCATCAATGTCCATTTAAAGAAGCGATTATCCTCCGGAAACCGGTTATGCATTTATTTCAACACACTGATTCCAAGAAGCATGCATGCCATGTACAACAGCACGGTGCAATCGCCGGGGAAAATAAGGTGATGGTTGCCGAGCGGGTTTTGCCTCAGCAGTTGCACCTCGTTGCCGTTAAGCTTAACTTCAATTTGTGTGCGGCATGCGGTAGGTGATTTTGGTCTTCCGGTTACAGGTGCTGTTGCAATAAAGGCCCTTTTCAGTTTATTGTCGAATCGGAATATAGTTACCCGGTCGCCTTTAAAATCGCCTTCGATGGCGGTACCCAGGCCTGTTTCGAAATGGGTTTTCACCGAATAATCCGTAACCAGGCCGGGAGCAATTGTACAATGCGAAAACATGCAAAGCTCATCGGTAGCTTTGTTGATGTTAGCAATCCAGGGAACAATGCCGGTAAGTTCTTTACAAAGCATCATTCCTGAAATTGCCGTTAGATCTCCTTCGCAGCCTGCAGGGATTCCTTCATTATTGAATCGTGCCAGGGGCAGGCAGGCTGTAACACTGTCGTTTTGCACCATGGTGAAACATTCAACGGTGATCGCATCAAGTTTGTGCACCCTGATGGCATCCGCCAACATTGCGTTTACCTTGGCTGTTTCAGTAATATTCATTTTCGTTGCACCCGAATAGGTATCGAGAAATGGAACGGAGGCATTAAACCCCGAATAATGAGGCAATTCGGTCCAGGGGATCACGTTTAATTCAATCCCGAGTCTTTCATCCAATACATCTGCAGGAATTGCCGATGCGATAAGCCAGTCGGAAACCTGCCCGATAAGCCCCAGCCTTTTCCCTCTCAGGTTCTCCAACGCCTGCTTTGCAGTATGGAAATTGCCAAGCCATCCGAAAGTCCCTGCTTCTTCTTCATCGAGCAATACCGAAGGGATATTCATTTCGTTGAGACGGGCTTTAACTTCGGTAGCCGAAGCATACGAATTGTCATGCTGCGAGCCGACAAGAACATAAAAATTTCCTGCCGATACCTGCTGAATGGCAGGCAGTTCGGAGCCCCCGCTAAGGAAAAACAGTATATCGGGATCGCTTTCGGCAAGTATATAATCCGCGGTTGGGATCAGTTTTCCGATACGGCTGACCGCATTTTTGAAAACAGATTCGGGGGCTCCCCGGAATGCCAGTAGTTTTACTTTTAGTTTTGCCACTTGAATATTTTTGAAGTTAGTAGTTAGCATCTCGCCATATTGTTCCTGCATGCTGCATTTGCTGCAATACAAGCATCAGGGAAATGAAATGGCCTAGCTGAAGCCTAAAAGGGACAGCTCACCCCGACAAAGATAAATATTAACGGTATGTGCAGGCAATGGAAAAGGAAGCCTTTTATTAAAATGTATACACTGCGGGCTGAAAAAAATTTGGGATGGCGAAAAAATAAAACATGCAGCTTATTAAATGTAAAAAATGTAACTTGCAACCTATTCCCGAACCATGAGAACCCGGATTTATAATTTTATTTCTGTCCTGGCTTTTGCAGTGCTTTATATTCACACTGCGATAATGGTACTTCTTATCCTGCCGTTTGCCTATCTCCGGCTCAAAAAAGCAGTAAAATACATGGTACGGTTCTGGGCTAAATCGGTATTCTGGGTGCTGGGGAAAAGACTGAAAATTTATGGTATTGAAAACTATTCCAGCAAAAAAAGATATATCATCATTGCAAATCATGCCAGTTTGTTCGACATAATGGCTATTATGTCGTTCCACCCCGGAGTAGCATGGTTCGGGCATGAGCGCCTTACGAAAGTGCCCGTCTTCAACCAGATCCTGAAAATGCTGGACTATATGCCTGTGAAAGAGCCCACGGTTACCAATACCCGGCTGATGCTGGATCAGATTATAAAAAAATCGAATCAAAGCTCTATTGCCATATTTCCCGAAGGCACACGAACGCTAAACGGCAGCATGAACAACTTCTTCCGCGGGTTCGTATATATAATCAGGGCCTCCGACGCGGATGTATTACCCGTAACACTCAACGGGTTCTTTTCCCTGAAGCCCAAAAACCGCTTTCACATCGATTTCGGTGCCCGCATAAGCGTTGTTATAAATAAGCCCATTAGTTCTGCTGAGCTGAAAGGGAAAACCGACGAGGCGATAATTACCGAAATGAAAAATATACTTGAATCAGGGAGTTTATAGTCTTACAAAATCACCGGATTACAAAACCTATACCAATGGAAAAAGCACAAAGCCCCGAGTGGGTATTTATTATTAATCCATCTGCCGGCGGCGGATACGCAGCAACACTAAAACCCGTAATTGAGGGTATGGTTAAAAAATACAATGCAGTTGCTGATGTTGTGTTTTCCGAAAAAAGCGGCCATGGTGCCGAACTGGCCCGGCGTTATGCAGCCAGCGGAACGAAATACATTATAGCTGTCGGAGGCGACGGCACTTTTAACGAAATTGCCTCGGCAGTTCTGTATGAAAAAGGCGTTACGGTCGGTATTGTTCCTGCCGGAACCGGTAACGATTTTATACAGATTTTAGGCTTCAGCGACCGATACCAGGAAAACGACTGGAAAGTACTGTTCGAAAAAAACACAAGCGCTATCGATGTGGGCCTGTGCAACGGACTGCCGTTTATGAACGGGATGGGGTTAGGTTTCGATGCCCAGGTGGCTGCCGAAAACTACACTGAGCCGGGCAAGGAAAAGAAGGGCGGAAAAAACAAATATATCTTTCATATTATTAAGACCTTACTGTTTTATAAAGAAAAGAGAATGACTGTTTTGTCAGTAGAAAACAACCGCGAAACAGATTGCTTCATCAATACAGTTGCCATAGGCAGGCGTTTTGCCGGGAGTTTCTTCCTTACGCCCAAAGCATTTGCAAACGATGGATTGCTGGATGTATGTGCTATCGAAAAGCTCTCGCTCGCCGGACGCTTTAAGATACTGCCAAAAGTGCCAAAGGGAGCCCACCTGGAGGATAAAAAAGTGAACTACTACCAGACCAGCAAACTCGAAATTGAATTCACCGAAAAAGTCCCCTTTCACCTCGACGGGGAGCTGTTTTTCGCGAAGCATTTCGATGTAAGTATTTTGCCTTCAGCAATGACTATTCTATACAATCCGGGAGGAAATCACTTTTTCAGGAAAAATTAGCCCCGGTGGAATGAGTTATGCTGCCTTTTTTGATCTGGACCATACCATACTGAAAATCAACAGCGGGGAAGCGCTGTTAAGGAGAGCGTACAAAAACGGGTTGCTTTCGACCGGAAAGCTGATACAGGTTTATTGCCTGTTCGTTTTGTACAAGGCTCATTTACTTGATCCGCTCACAATAATTGAAAAGATCAGCGCGTGGTTAACTGAATCGACGGTTGAACAGATCGAAATGCTTTGCAACGAAATAGTCGTTAAAGATCTGATCCCTGCTGTACGTCCCGAAATTATTAGCCGGATAAATATGCATAAGGCAGAGGGTGCGCAGGTGGTGATACTTTCAT
>CAISRK010000170.1 GCA_903887815.1 uncultured Bacteroidales bacterium
CCTTCAGCAATATGCAACGCAATTGACCGGGCTGAATTGTAATAATTTGATGCGAGTGAAACAGTATCGGAAGCTGGAAACTTGTTAACCTTACGAAATACCCAGTCAATATAATCCAAGGATTTTATGTAAATCCGCAAATCCTCAAAACGGAAAAAAGTGGCAGTTTTGTCGAGTTCTGTTTCCATGAATGTGGTTTTTGGTTATAAATATATAATAGTTCTGAGCTGGTTTCTATATCCTGTAAAAAGCAAGCTAAAGTAGGAAACAAAAATTATATAAACAAAAAAGTTGCCAGGCTGGCTGAAATATAGGCTTTATCTGACAAGACATTTTCTAATCTATTCTGATAAGATCCTTTCAACCACAAACCTGGCAACTCTGATTTGAACCGAAGGGGCTCAAATTTTATTGATTTACTATTTGTTAACCTGGAAAGTGCTATCGTTTTTAGTGAAGAAATCCACAATCTGCCTTGCTGCTGCCAAACCGGCATTGTTGTTTGCTTCCGAGGTCTGTGCACCCATTTTTTTAGGGGTGAAGTAAAAACGGCCTGAAAATTTCTCAGCAATGAGTCCTTTACAATCCGGTTCAACATCAGAAACATACTTAAAGTCGGCTCTTTCGGCGTACATCTGCAGCAATCCTTCCTCGTCGATCACCTCTTTGCGAGCAGTATTCACAAGCGTTGCACCTTTAGGCATTAGTGAAAGCAGGTTAAAGTTGATCGATTTTTTGGTTTGAGCAGTTGCCGGCATATGTAACGAAACGTACTGGCACGTTTTATAGAGTTCTTCAACAGTTTCGACGCAATGGATACCTTCGGCTTCAATCGTTTTTTTATCTACAAAAGGATCGAAGGCATAAACATCCATCCCGAAACCGCGTGCTATTGTTGCAACAGCTTTACCAACATACCCGAAAGCATGCAGGCCAAGTTTTTTGCCTTTGAGTTCGGTGCCCGACGAGCCGTTAAAGTTATTGCGGGCTGCGTACACCATCATACCCACAGCTAATTCAGCTACAGCATTTGAGTTTTGCCCCGGGGTGTTCATAGCAACCACCTTTTTAGCAGTAGCTGCAGCAAGGTCAATATTATCATACCCAGCTCCTGCCCTAACAACAATTTTCAGCTTTAAGGCTGCTTCAAGTACGTCGGCATCAACAATATCGCTCCTGATAATTATAGCATCGGCATCTGCTGCTGCTGCTGTAAATTCAGTCTTTTGGGTGTAGTTTTCAAGAAGAGCCATTTCGAAGCCGGCTCCCTCAACTATTTTCTTAATACCTTCAACTGCAGCTTTTGCAAAAGGTTTTTCGGTTGCTACCAGTATCTTTTTCATATAATTGTTTCTTGGTTTATAAAAGGGGATAGCAGGTTATGCATTTAAAGCTTCAAACTCATGCATGCAGTCGATAAGTGCCTGTACACTTTCGATAGGCAATGCATTGTAAGTGGATGCACGGAATCCACCTACCGAACGATGGCCTTTAATACCAACCATTCCGCGGGTTTTTGACAGTTCCATGAAAGCATCTTCTTTGTCCTTGTATTGCTCTTTCATAACAAAACAAATATTCATCAGCGATCGGGCTGATTTTTCGGCAGTTCCTTCGAACATTTTGCTGTTGTCGATTGCATTATACAGAAGATTTGCTTTTGCAATGTTCATTTCTTCCATCTTCTTAACTCCGCCCGTTTCTTTTACCCATTTCAGGGTTTCTTTAAGGGTAAAAATGCTTACGCAAGGAGGAGTGTTGAACATCGATCCTTCTTTTATATGAATACGGTAGTCGAGCATCGAAGGAATAGCGCGTTCAACTTTTCCGAGTATATCCTCCCTGATGATAACAAATGTTACCCCTGCAGGACCGGCATTTTTCTGTGCTCCCCCGTAAATCATGGCGTATTTTGAAACATCAACCGGGCGGCTGAGTATATCGCTCGACATATCGGCAACCAATGGAACAGGGCTGTCGAAATCTTCCCTGATTTCGGTACCGTAAATAGTATTGTTGGTTGTAATATGGAAATAATCAGCATCAACAGGAATACTCCAGCCCGAAGGTATGTAATTGAAATTCTTATCGGCCGATGAGCCGATTACGGCAACCTCGCCAAACAATTTTGCTTCCTTGATAGCTTTCTTTGCCCATACACCGGTTTCCAGGTATGCAGCTTTCTTGTTCATCAGGTTGAAAGGAACCATACAGAATTGTAAACTTGCGCCACCTCCAAGGAAAAGCACATGGTAGCCTTCAGGTATGTCAAGCACTTCCCTGAACAGCGAAACAGCCTCATCGATAACGGCCTGGAAATCTTTGCTGCGGTGCGAAATTTCGAGTAACGACATTCCTATGCCGTTCAAATCAAGAATTGCTTTGGCTGTATTTTCGATTGCTACCCGCGGGAGAATCGATGGCCCGGCATTAAAATTGTGTTTTTTCATCTTGTTGATTTTTTAATATGGATTTGATGGTTTATTGCTTAATCAGGTCGCGAACAACCCGGTTTATCGTATAAATTTCAGACATGAAAACTGACACAAAGCTATAAAATGTTTTATAGGTTATGCAAATAAAGAATGAAATATTTGAATGATTTTTTAATCAGAATTTATCGAATTAGTACCCTGATATGTGATCAGGTACCCGGAGCAGGATTTATTATCAAAATACTGTTTTACAGATATTTAATGGCTTAAAATTAATTACACGTACGAGAGACGAAACCAGGGAATAATGTAACCGGCAGCTTAATTGTTAGCTACTTCAACATCTTCGACCAAAACCCAGAATCCATTACGGAAAACAAAGCCATCGTAAACATCGCCTGCAGGTACATAATATTTTAAAATACCCGTGAGGGATGGGTCGGCTGGAATAAGCCGGTCCATGACTATTAGCCAGGTAGCTTCCTTTCGTAACTTTTTCCGTTTTTCGACCCTTATCGGTTGGTAATCGTATCGCAAAAGTAAGCCTGCCTTTTCGGCATACTCCATGACGACACGGGGCCTTATCCCATCAACTGTTTTGAAAACAGGCAACCCGAAAAGCAGTTTGCATTTGGAATCAAAGGAGATAATATCAATCAGTTTGCGATTCGAAACCTTAGTATAACCGTCCCAGCCAAGCACAG
>CAISRK010000171.1 GCA_903887815.1 uncultured Bacteroidales bacterium
AAGGATTAACGAGGTAGGGTTGTGTTCAGTGTTTTGTGCTCCGTGCCCGGGATCGCAGTTAGGTAATTCACGTTAAAAATGGAGGCAGGAACTGAGAAGTGTTTGCGGGGGTATTTCACTGTAAGCATGTGATCAGGCCAGGAAACATAGAGAATAAGAATATTAACCTGAGGAGGTAAACTAGGCGGACGGATGAGGTCAAAAAAGTGCCCGCAAGGTGCATGAGGTGCCAGAAGCACAGTAATTCTCCCCTTTTAAGCATTAGTATAAAAAATTATAACACCAGTAAATTCATCCTTTTCTCCTTGTTTATTCATTCGATCAAATTAATAACACATTGCCGGCCGAAAACCAGGCAGCACGAATTGAAGACTATTTGGATATGCATAGAGTCAGTTGGTTGTAAATCGGGTTTCGAAATTATTTTACTGTAATTAATAATATGTAAGTTTGTTATATCTTTCATTGCTTTTCAACATTGGTATCATTTAGGTTCATGCCTAGTCCGTTTCAACATCGTAAACACTTCCTCAAATGAAGAAAACGTTACTTTTTGCACTTTTCTTTTCAACTGTTGCTCAACTTACAGCGCAGGTACCGGTTATCTCCAACAAGCATTTTTCGTTCGGAAGCTACGGCCGGGCAGGCATAGCCTATGGTGTGGGGATCGAAGGACAATTCCCCCGGTCGCTGAACCTCAACGGCATGGGATCAATAGGTGGCCGGTTCGAAGAAAACGATTATTTTGAGCTGGCAGCTGCCATGCATTTTGCGCCAGGCATTTCAGGGAATGATACCACGGTAATAAATGTACAGGCAAGGTTTGCATTTTACACAACCCATGGCCAGATTATCGGCAACGTAACCAGTAAATCGCTCGGCGGTATGACTTCGGCCTTGCCGGAATTGTTTGCCGAAGCAAAAAATATTAACGGGAGCGAATGGAGCATCTGGGCCGGAGCACGTTTTTTCAGGGGCGACGATATTCATATTATCGATCATTTTTATTTCGACGATCACAGCGGCCAGGGATTTGGTGTTAAACATAAAAATACCCAGTTTGCCCTGATTTTTCCGGGATCGGTCGACACCAATTCCACATTACCTCCCTATTTCTACCTCAATATCGTAAACGGAACTCCAACCCTGGGATTGCGGAACAGGTCGGTATCCATAATTGAACATACCATCCCTGTTAAAAACGGTTATCTGAAATTGCTTGGAGAGTTTCACCGTCTTGCCGATGCTACTTCGGAGGATACCGTTTCGAAATACAACTACCCATCGGATATAGGTTTTGTGATAGGCGCCAAATACTTCAACGATATACCGGCAGCACTTCCGGGTTCCTTTAATGCAGTAAGTATCCGCCTTGGAACAGGCATTGCCAACGGGGGCGATGGCGGCAGCAGTAAATCCTTCCTAACTTACGGCGGGCCCAACCTCGAAAGTTACAGTTTCCGCAAAGCCCGTTCGCTGGCTGTTACCGAAACATTTTTATGGAATATCAGCAATTCCTATTCGCTCAATGGGTATGGGGTTTTCACCCAAAGCAAGGGAGCGAGCGACAGTTTAAACAAAACTCCCGATTACCTCGGGAAACAGGCATTATTCAACCGTAAAACCGAAACTGCTATAGGGGCCCGTGGAACATGGTATATTAAAAACTGGCTGCACCTGCTTCATGAATTTGACCTTGCCTGGCGGAAAGACGGAACCCAGGATTTTGCACAAATGACCAAGTTCACAATTGCACCCACAATTGTACCAGGAGGACAGCGGAATGTCTGGAGCCGGCCTCATTTCAGGTTGGTTTACAGTATAGCTCATTACAACAAATTTGCTTCAGATAACCTTTATTCACCCTACCTTGCACAAAGCGGCAGCCAGAGTTGGGGCCATTACATGGGAGTAAAGGTGGAATGGTGGATATGGTAACAATTAGCTCCGGCATTTGATCCCGTTTGATCAATTCACGTTCCTGCTTTAAACCATCCTGTTTCCAATGCCTAATCGTGAACCTTGGTGTGAGAGTGCCGATATGACAGTATTTTCGCTTCTAACCACCCGAAATCCGGCCGTGAATTCTCCGGGGAGTTGTTTCCGCTGTGCAATCCAGGTCGATCCGGAAGCCCGGATTCAGGATTTGTTTATTTCCCCAACCTCATCGGGCAAACTGTCTTTGCTTCGAAGCATCACCCAGTTTATTCACTGTACTCAAGGTTTATAATAGCAAAGCTGATCCAATTGCAAATAGTACAATATAGAGGATGGCGGCAGGTATAGAACTGCCGGGTTGTTATCGTAGAAAATCAGTCAGGACTAAAGCGAACTAGCAGGTGGTGCTAGTTTAACAGCTTTTGATCTCGAGTTTAATTGCTTGATAAAGAATATATTCAGCAGTTTATTGTCGTCCGACAGAAAAGCCGATGACATCCCGTTGAGAATATCCATGTAAAGTATAGCAGGATTTTTAGGATCGTTGTATTTCGCATTCAGTTTAACGCCGAATTTTTTCAGGCTGCCGTCTTCGAGAATCAAACCCAGCGTGTTGACAATCTGGTTGTCTTTAACTTCAACTTTACCCATATAGCAATCCGACTTGCCGCCTTCTCGTACCGTAACCACAACTTCCTGTATGCCATCGGGAACCGCACTGGCTCCCCTGTCGTTAAAAAGCTTGGTATATTCATCGTAACAGTTGGATTGCGCCTGGGAACTGAATGTGCCGGCAAAAAACAGTACCGAAGTAATCAGGAGTAATTGAAGTAGATTTTTCATTTTTATTTATGTTTAAGTATTGATTTGAACGGTATCGGAAAGAAGGTCCGTATTAAAGTTAATGCAAATATATAGAAAAGGCTTTATCCATTCATATTTCACCAAAAAATGATTCGGTTAAATGCGGTTTACAGTATGTCATATATAAAGTTCTTCGATGTCGTTCATATCGTTGTCATAGTTTTCAACAAGGTCGTCAACCGACACTTTCCTGCTGATATGCCCCAGAAGATGTTCAATTTCTTCGTGACGGAGCATGTCGCGAACTTCGGCATGTGCTTCGGCAATCCGCAAGGAAATACCTTTGGCTTTAAGTTCAAGGTATAGCTTTTTGATCATGCGGCTTCCTGCAATATCAATATAGGGTGAAGTGCTGAAATCCCAGATTACTCCTTTTACATTTCCTTCCGATTGATTCATGTGAGCCAGGACTTTTTGCCTGATATTTTCAACGTTGAAATACAAAACCGCTGCTTCCACCCTGAACAGCACAAGACCGGGAATGAGTTCGTTATCGGGATGGCGGCCGATATCCGTATACCTTTTGGTACCCGGAATTCGTCCCAGGAAGGCTACATGTGGATCGGAAACGGCTTTGATCAGCATTACAATAGAGGCGACTGCTGCGAGAACCACCCCTTTAAGAATCCCAAAAACCAATACACCTGCCAATGCAATAATTGCCACACTGAATTCCATCCTGCTCACTTTCCATAAACGTTTGAATCCTTTGAGGTCGAACATGCTGCTGATTGCAACCAGTAAGATAGATGCCAGCATTACATCGGGTAGATTTTTAAGTGTCCCTGTTAAGAACAATAGACATAACGCAATTGCCGCCGACGCAAACACAAGGGATAAGGGGGTATTGGCACCTGCTTTGCTGTTCACTGCCGATTGCGATAATCCTCCGCTTACCGGGAATCCTTGCCCTAGAGCTGTTGCTGCATTTACAGCAGCAAGGGCCAGAAGTTCCTGCCGCGAATCGATCTCTTCATCTTCCTGGTTTGCCAGGGTTTTTGCAGCCGAAACACTTTCGATATATGCCAGCAGGAAACAGGCAAATGCAAGTGGAATTACCCCGTCAATATCACCGATCTTTATGGAAGGAATCCGGAATTCGGGTAATCCGGCAGGAATATCCCCTGCCATGGAGAAACCGGAATGAATAAGTGATGTGGTAGAAATAATGACGATGGACGCAATGACCAGGATTATAACGATTGGGCGTCCCGGGAAAATTCTCTTACCGGCTGTTAAAAGCAGGATTGCCGTGAATCCGAAAATTAAAACCGTAAGATTTGTATTTGGGAGTTGTTCGAAAAGAATCCGAATACGTTCGAAAAAACCTGTTCCACCACCTTTAATACCGAATAATTTCGGTAGCTGGGTGAGGGCAATAGTAATTGCAGCTCCGGCTTTGAACCCTATGAGTACCGATTCGCTTATGAAATTTATCAGGCTGTTTAACCTCAGGAAATAGGCAATCAAACTCATTGCAGCCATAACCAGGGCGGTGAGTGAAGCAAATTCGGCCCATCGCTGCGGATCGCCATTAGCCATAGTGGCTATAGTTGTGCCGATAAGCAACGAAATAGCCGAGGTTGGCCCTACAGCAAGCTGCCTGCCGGTCCCGAAAATAGCATAGAAAAATCCACCGACCAGGTAACCGTAAATACCGTATTGAACCGGTAATCCTGCCAATGACGCATAAGCCATCGAAACCGGGATGGCATAAGCTGCAAGGGTTACTCCGGCAAATGCATCCTGGCTCAGCTTTTTAGCAGAGTACTCTTTGATCCATTTTAAGGGAGGGAAGAGTGAGTCCAGCATATAAGGGGTTGGGGATTTAGGGTTGGGATTTGGGTTTCAATAGCCCTTCGGGCGTTCAATATTCTATTTTCAGGTTTCAGGGTTTCAGAGTTTCAGGTTTTATTCCTGTTCAATCTGGTTTCTATCCTCTATCCTCCATCTTCAACCCTCCGGGGCTGTATATTATTTTTCCGCCAGCAAATCCAGTTTAAGTCGTTGAAGTTCTGCAAGTTGTTCGGGGTTTACTATAGGATAAGCCAGTTTCATTGTGTCGAGGGCGTTAATAATAGCCGAAGCAACCACAACTCGGGCATAAGGTTTATAATCGGCAGGTACCACATACCAGGGTGATGTTTCGGTAGCTGTATGTTTTATCAGTTCTTCGTATGCCGTTTGGTATTGTTTCCAGTATTTGCGTTCGGTAACATCTGCATTACTGAATTTCCAGTTTTTATCAGCTTTATCGATTCGTTCAAGGAAGCGTTTTTTTTGTTCCTTTTTTGAAACATGGAGGAAGATTTTCACGACCATGATGCCGTTATTGGCCAGGTACGATTCAAAATTCCGGATATCATTGAGCCGATCGTCCCAGATGTTTTCAGTAACAAGTTTTTCAGGGAGTTTCTGCGATTTCAGTATTCCTTCATGCACGCGTACCACCAGAACTTCTTCGTAATACGAACGGTTAAAAATCCCTATGCGGCCTCTTTCAGGAAGGCGTTTCATGCAGCGCCACAAGTAATCATGATTAATCTCTTCGGAGGTTGGTGATTTAAACGAGGTTACTTCGCAGCCCTGAGGATTAATACCCGACATCACATGTTTTATGGCTCCGTCCTTGCCCGCTGCATCCATAGCCTGGAATATGACCAGTAAAGCCCATTTATTCTGCGCATACAGTTTATCCTGCATTTCGGCAAGCAACTGCACTCCCTGCTGCAAAGCTTGCTGGGCCACCGGTTTGTCTTCTTTGCTGAAATCCGGATTACCCACAGTAGAATAATTCTTCAGATTGAATTTTTTGTCACTAACGACACGAAATTCTTTTGCCATTTTTTTTGCCCTCGAAATAAGCTCTTTTCTACTTAGGACGCTTAAAGCAGCAATTTTGTCCTTCACTTCCACTGCAACCGGGATATTTTCTTTTTTTGTTGCCATAACACTTTTTTAAGTATTCATTCCTAACAAAGATAGCTCTGTTTTATCACAAATGCACTGATTGCAGGTTGAAAACCCGGTGTGGCAAGGTGGTTTTTCGAAAAATAAGTTAATTTTGATCAATGTTCTCTAAGTTATCAGTCAAAATTCCTCTGAAGCCTGCATACATAATGAAACCACCAAGTAGAAAATATGCCTTAAGATATTTTTTGATTCTGGCGATAACGCTTTTATGGCGCATCTCCTTTTCCCAGATCGAGTCTAAAGATGTCAAGGATGTAATCAACCAGAGGAAGAGCAAACCTGTGGCCGACATAAAAAATGACCTGCTTGTAGGGAAGACCTATTTCTCTATTCTTCCGGTTGTAGGGTATGCCCCTGCAAATGGTTTCCTGGCAGGAGGGGCAATCAGTTTCGCACGCTTATATGGCCAGCCGCCAACGAACCTATCGTCGGGTATGGTCAATTTTCAATTCACTACCAAGCGACAGTTTATTCTTAATGCAAGGTCGAAAATTTACCTGCCATGGAATAACTGGTTCGTGCAGGGCGACTGGCGGTTGTTGCTTTTTACCCAGCCTACTTATGGCCTTGGTATCGATAATTCCGAGTTTAACAAATCTCAACTCCATATCAATAATCTCAGTGAAGTTGAAGATGATTCCCTGGCTGAGCCCATGAAATTTAAACTAATACGATTTTACGAGGAAGTATCGCGTAAAATCGGAAATTCACATTTCTATGCAGGTATAGGTATTTCAGTCGATCAGCATTTCGGCATCATCGATGAAAAGCTGGATACAATTCCTGAGAGCCCTGATTATTATATTACTAATAACTATGCTTATTCGATTAAAAACAAATTTTCCCCGACACATTACGGTACGAACGGAATAAAGGTCACCCTCCTTACCGATACCCGCGACAATATAAGCAATTGTTATAAAGGATATTTTGCTTCAATTTCCATGTTGTTCAATGTTAAAATCGGCAACAATTCGCAGCCAAGTACCCAATTGCTTTACGATGGCCGCTATTACCTGGGATTGAGTAAACTTCGGCCAAGACATGTATTGGCTTTCTGGAGCTGGGGAAATATATTATTGGCCGGGCATGTACCTTACATGGCGCTTCCTTCAATCGGCTGGGATACATACAACCGCTCAGGCAGGGGATACATACAGGGAAGATACCGCGGGCTCAGTATGATTTATAATGAAGCGGAGTATCGTTACCCGATTTCGAAAAACGGTCTTTTCGGCGGAACTGTTTTCGTTAATGCAACAACAGCCAGCAACTATTACCATAACGTATTCGATAATACGGCCTTTGGTTACGGAGCCGGGCTAAGGATGCAAATGGACAAACGTGCCAGGACCAATCTTACAATTGATATTGGAATAGATAACAACCATTCCAGAGGAATATATTTCAATTTGCAGGAAACTTTTTAAACTTTCGGATTCTTGGATCAGAACCGGTATCCAAGCATCACCATATAACGGAAACCGATTGAAGTTGTACTTTCGATCCCGCTCTTTTTAAATTCACCCCCTGATATCACCTGGTTATAACCGGGAAATTTTTCGCTCAGGAAGTTGTTTAATTTGTCCAGGAGTGCCTGTTTATCTGCTTCTGACAGCGAAGTGCTTATATTCGCTTTAATAGAATAATAGGCTATCCCTGGCCCTATAAGGATCATATCGACCGACATCCTGTTCCAGAAAACAAACTGGTAACCTAACTGAAACCCTACAGAATGAATTCCCAGCATCAGGTTCGTTTTGAGCTCACCCTGAAAGCTGGTTGTATTGAGATCCCATTTATTTGTGCGGTTAAAAAAATTGGATGAATAATACGGCCCGATATAAATACCCCTTGGAGCATCATATTTATTAACACTTTTAAGATAAAACCTGTAATCAGCCGATATGTGGAATCCATGCTCTTTGAAATCGTTTTGCACTTTCATCGAATCGCTTCCCGAAATTCTTGGCAAAGGGAAGGAAGCCCGGCCTATATTAACTGAAAATGACTTATTGTTTTTAAGTGTCCGCTCGTAACCCAGTATGGTTGACTTGTTACCGAACAGCATGGGGTTGGTGATATTAAATCTGACTGTGTTTTTGCGGATAGTATCGTTTTGCGCTTGTGTGCTCAACCCTGTTAAGACAGCTGTAAGCAGCAGCAGAAATGATACCGCTTTTTTGAAACCGATAGCCAGGTAACTATTGTGAGAATTCAATTTCATGGTCAATTTCTTCTTTTTGTTTTGTTTTTTAAACATGACACAATAATATGTAAAATTAGGGAACATTATCGGACTAAGGTTTGATTTCGATTTCTTTGTTTTACGCACCGATCTGGGGATTCCCTCTCCGAACGCCTTATCTTTCAGGAAACAGCAACTGGCTGGTACCTGACGATATATTCAATGGTGTCAAGCTGAATCTTTCGATCGGTTACCCTTTCTGATGAAGTGGTTTCTTAAGGATTCGCCCTGTTCAAATTATAGTCCCTATCGGTCTTTAGCCGGCCATGTATGTCAAATGATGCCTTTTGAGTTTCCGGGGCAATGCTGTTAAATGCGAAAAACGGCTCACTTTTTTGCACTTAATCTTTGCCTGAATAGCTAAAGTGGACTCCAGCCTGTGCGTATTGATTTTGCCTGTCTGGCTTATTATACTTAATAATAAGTATAGCTTTGCGAATAAAATTACATAAATTTGCGGTACAACTTGGATACTCCACAATAATGAAAAGAGTTTCGGATAAGCTTGAATATAGAGGAGATACCTCCCTTTGTTTAATGAATTTGTTACCTGTATAATTAATCGATTGAGAATAAAATATAATTGTATTCATAATTAACCATCAAAAGCAACAAAGATGAAAATTCTGCAAATCTTAAGTTTCACAGCACTGGCCTTGCTGCTGACTCAGTGTTACCCCGCCGGACCGGAGTATATTGACGAACTGGACCTGGTGTATTCGAATTACGATCCGGCATATAATTTTACGACAAAGCGCACATTTGCCATGCCTGATAAAATAATGAAGATTGATGATGATCTCATAAACGGTGGTGGTCCGAATTTTGTAAAGGATATTTATGCCAAACAAATGCTTGACCTTATCCGCCTTAATATGACAAATAATGGCTGGTCGGAAGTTGATGTAGATTCGAGCCCGAAACCCGATGTGGTTCTTGCTCCTGTTGCTTATGAACTTACCACGACCACTTATTACGGATATGGCGGATACTGGGACTGGTGGTATGGTTACGGCTGGTATTACCCGTATCCTGTTACTACATCCTATTCAACAGGTAGTTTAATTGTTACTATGGCCGACCCCAGCGATCTGAGTCCAGATGATAAAATGCACGCTGTATGGGGATTTGTTGTAAACGGTGTGCTCGAAGGCAGTACTGCCAGTTTTACTCAGCGTATTACAAAAGGGATAAACCAGGCTTTTACACAATCACAATATTTAAAAAAGTAATAACTACGGCATATGAAAAAGATAGCAATTATAACCATTATGCTGGCAGCCGGAGTTTTTATATCACCGATTGTTTCAGCCCAGAGTTTTACTTCCATTCAATATACGATGGGTATACCAGCCGGAGGCCTGAAAGACCATGTAAGCAAAATCAGCTGGCGCGGAGCTACATTCGAATTTCATAGAGAAGTAGCACCTTCGGTTACGGTAGGGGTAAATTTCGCGTGGAGTACCTTTTATGAAAGGAAGGACTATGCCAGCTATACAAGAAATAATGCAACCTTAACCGGTGTACAATACCGCTACGACAATTTATTTCCAATGCTGGTAAATGCGCACTATACCATAGGAACCAATACAATTGTTCCTTACGTTGGACTGGGTATAGGTACCATGTATGACCTCCGCAATACGGATATGGGCTCCTGGACACTTGAAGAAGATAACTGGCATTTCCTGATGACTCCCGAAGCCGGTTTTATGTACGATATTTCGCCCGGTACGAGCCTTAAACTGAACGCAAAATACGACTATGCCTTCAAAATTAAAGATGCTGACGCTTTCGGTAACCTGAATATCAATTTTGGTTTCGTTTTCAACAGCTGGTAGCAGTTTTATTAAAATATAATCCTGGTCAGCGGATCATTACTGAAAAGCCCTTTCTGTTTTACGGAAAGGGCTTTTTTTGTGCTTTTTGCTGATGTTTTTTTCAAAATGGGCAGTTTAAACTATTGGTCTTCGGTTGTTTCACCGGGGGCCTTTTTCCTGAAGAAATCTGCTATATACCGGCCAGCTGTTTGAAAAAGTTCGGGATTGTTTGCCATATACCGGTTGAGGCTGTCGAGTATGAGTATTCCTGCCTCGGCAAGCAGCGATGCACGGCGGGTGCGGGCTGAAGCTTTTTTGCTGAATAATCCGGCAACCAAAGGAATAGCAATAGCAATTATCTGGCTTCGCAGCTCAGGCGATCCTGTGATAGATTGGATTGAATTTTTAATCAGTATAAACGGGTTCAGGCTCTCATAGGTAACTATAAACTGTTCTTTCAATACCAGCTGCTTTTGTGCCTGCTCTTTTTCGAGTGTCGCTATTGACGCTTTCAGTTCTGAATAGGGAGTGCTTTTTTGCATAGGAATTTATTTAAGCAGTTGGTTGATTACCTTGTTCCTGATCCGTTCCTTTATTTTGTCGTGCAAAACGAAGTGGATTACGATACCGCAGAGAGCATAAAATGCAGCTACCACGATAAATCCGAAATATACCGAACCCCAAAGTTCGCCCAGCCAGAAGGCGATCCCGAGGTTAAGGAAAAGCACGAATATGAGTGCAAAAATCAATACCACCAGGTTGGGCAGCAGGGTCGAAACAATATCCGATGCTTTATCGGTAGCCTTGAGTTTGTATAGTTCAAGACTTGTGTTTATGTAATTTTCCGTTTTTTGCCAGAGCGGATCCAGGATGTTTTCTTTTTCTTTCATGCAGGTAAGTATTAAGTTGGCCTGAAGTATTTATACAAAAGTTACATACTGATGCAATTGATCAGTAGCAGAGTAATATGGGATTTAACAAGCAAAAACCATGAATTGGATGTGCAGCAGGGTAAGAAACCTTTCTGCCGTAGAATCCCTACCTGGCCTCAACCGTTTCTTCGGTTTTCGTTTCTTTTGCATTTTCAAAATGTTCGGTCACATTATCGACAAATTCGTCGAACTTTTGTTTTAATGCATCCGAAGTGTCTTTGCTTTTTTTTGCAATTTTTTTACGGGTTTCGGTCCCTTTGTCGGGGGCAAACAAAACCCCGAGCAATGCACCTACAGCCAGACCAGCCATTGCACCGATAACAACATTTACTTTGCTCATGATTCAGTTCCTTTTAATAGGGTTCATATTTCAACTTTCCTGCCGTTAAAATCCTAATCGGTCATACCGGCATGTAATTGGTTAATTGCTACATTCAATTGCATATCAGCACAATGAATTGTCCGGATACGTTTATGAATTGAAGGCGATTCATTTCTTAAAGGTACAAAATATTCTCATTTTTTGTACAAATAAATGAGAACTAAGGATCTGAAGCTATTCATGCCTGCTTGACCCCGGCCTGACATCCCCGTTTATATTCTCCCTTTGCCCCAGATTTTATATTCCCCCATTTGGAATCAGTATATCCGAAGAATAAACAGGAAGTGTTGGCTTTTTCAGTTGCTGGTTTTATTTATTACACTATTAGTCTTTGTAAATTGGTAGTATCTTTGCGTTGTGATCACACTCTTTAAAAAATAATGGATATGAAAACTCTCGTTGCCATAATCCTGCTTATTATCACACTGGGCAGTACTTCAGGTTTTGCCCAGCAGAAAAGCAGGAAACAGCTTAAGGAAGAAAAGAAACTTGAAAAGCAGGAACAGGTCGAGCAGCTGGTTAATGCCCGGTGTTTTGTTTTTAATGCCCAAAACGCCATTCCTATGGGGTTTAAATCAGTCAACATATCAACAAGCTCTTATACTGTAAAATTCTTCCCCGAACTAATCGATTGCTACCTGCCTTATTTCGGCCAGGGATATGCCGGAGGGGGATATGGATCCGGCGAAGGAATAAAATTCAGCGGCAAACCTGATGAATTTACTTTTACGAAAGAAAAGAAGAATTATATGTTTAATGCCGTGTATAAGGGCGATAAAGATACCTACCGGCTTTCTCTTTCGGTAAGCTTTTCAGGAAGTGCTACGCTGACGGTTACAACCAATTACCGGAGCTCCATTTCGTTCAATGGTTATATAACTCCTCCTGAAGCACCCTGAAAGCCGGCCCGAATTGCTTTTTACATTTATATTATAAAGCATTGATCTGTTTCCGAATTTTTTACCCATTGCCGGAACTCATGGTTATCAGGGCCGGCTGCCTACATCCCGTTTTCCCGGGTTAAAAATAAGAATTACGCTTCTTCGGCTGCGAATCAAACGTTTTAACGAAAAACACTTAACTTTGTTTGAACCTGACCTTGTTAAATTAACTTCATGCTGATTCGAAAAATTGCTTTCCTGTTTGTTTTAAGCCTGATGTTTCTTGCTTCAGCAGCACAGAGCAGCAGCGTGACCGACAGTATTGACAAGGTCCTGGCCGGTACCGGCGATGCGGCTCAAAAGTTAGACTTGTTGGTTACAGCATCCTCCAAACTGGTGTATTCTGATGTTGCCAAATCCCTCGAATATGGCAAACAGGCTTACAAGCTGGCTGATGAATCCTCGGACCGGAAAGGGAAACTCAGGGCCTGCCTGCAACTGGCCAGTGTATATTATTTCTCATCTGACCTTACCATGGCAATGGATAAAGCTATGGAAGCCAAATCATTAGCCAGCAACCTTGATCTTGACCTTGAACTTGCCCGTTCGTACGATGCAATTGGAACCATCTATTACGACATTGGTAACCAGGCAAAAAGCTCGGAGTATTTCTTCCTAAGCCTTAAGATATACGAAAAACTCCAAAATAAGGATGGGATAGGGGCAACCTTCTGTCGCATTGGAACACTTTACTTCGATCAGAAAGATTATGTAAAAGCGGTGGAATATTATTCCAATTCCATCCGCCTTGCCCGGGAACTCGGGAACAATATGGGAATAGCCAGCAATCTGAATAACCTGGCAAAGGTATACAGCGAGAAAAAGGAATTTACCAAGGCCCTGCAAACTTATGAGGATGCTGTGAAGATTAACCTGAAAACAGGCGAAATCTATCTTGTTGCCAACAATTACCTCAATATTGCCGATGTTTACCTGAAAATGAAGCAGTATCCGGCAGCAATTATGAAATTAAAACAGGCCAGGGTAATATTTGAAAAACTCGGAAATAAACTTCGTCTTGCCAAGAGCCAGGTTTTGCTGAGCGAAATATATATAAAAACAGGACAATTGGACCAGGCCGAAACTCTTGCACAGAGCGCTTTGAATATTGGCGTAACACTGGGGTACAAGGAGA
>CAISRK010000172.1 GCA_903887815.1 uncultured Bacteroidales bacterium
GAATACTGCATTAAAACGAATTCAAAACTCTATGTGAATAAGCTAAGCCTCGCTACAAATTACCTGAAAAATTAAAACAGTTTGAAATGTTACTACATTTGAAAGGATCAGAAAAATTCATCTGAGAGGTTTCACCAAAAATATTTAGACCGGGTAAAATTATGGCACGAAGGATAATCGGAATACATGAAAAGCTTCCATTCTGGGAAAGCCTGCCAGTAAGTTTTCAGCACCTGACAGCCATGTTTGGAGCAACAATCCTTGCCCCGATTCTCATGGGAGTTGATCCGGCTATAGCTCTGCTTATGAACGGAATAGGTACTTTAATTTATTCCTGGGTTACAAAAGGCGGAATACCTGCTTACCTGGGATCAAGCTTTGCATTCATTGCTCCTGCCATACTGATCATAGCAGCCTACGGAGGTTACAATCACGCACAATCCGGGTTTATCTTCTTTGGATTATTCTTTATACTCATGTCGTTTATAGTTAAAAAATGGGGTATAGAATGGATCGGAATTGCAATGCCGCCGGCAGTTATGGGAGCGGTGGTTGCCATTATCGGCCTTGAACTGGCTCCCGTTGCAGCGCAACAAGCCGGGCTGGCTCCCTGGCCAACGGCAGTCGGGAAGGTAGCTGAACCTTTCGGTATTGATGGACATCTATTGCTAATCTCTCTTACAACACTTTGTATAGGTGTTTTCGGCTCGGTAATGTTCAGGGGCTTTATGCAGGTGATTCCAATCCTGGTTGCAGTTGTGACAGGGTATCTGCTTGCTTTGGCTACAGGAAGGGTCGATACGACAGCAATCAGTAACGCAGCATGGTTTGCTTTGCCAAAATTCCGTTTACCGGTATTCGATTTAACATCCATACTTATAATTGCCCCGGCCTGCATAGTTGTATTAGCCGAACACATAAGCCACCTTATAGTTACAGCCCGCATTACTGGTTCCAACCTGATGGAAGATCCTGGTTTACATCGCTCGCTGCTGGGTGACGGAATCAGTAATGTACTTTCGGGCCTGGTTGGGTCGACCCCAAATACGACTTATGGCGAAAACATTGGAGTAATGACAATTACACGGGTTTATTCCGTATGGGTCATACGCGGCGCGGCCTTGCTTGCCATTGCATTTTCGTGTATCGGAAAAATTTCAGCAGCTATATCTACCATCCCTGTGCCTGTTATGGGGGGAATAACGCTACTTCTTTACGGGATAATTGCAGTACAGGGATTCCGGATATTTGTTGAACAAAAGGTCGATTTCAGCAATAACCGGAGCATGGTGCTGGGTGCTGTAACTTTTGTTGCCGGCATAAGCGGGGCAACTCTCAGCATAGGCTCGGTACAGTTCAAGGGCATGGCTTTGGCTGCAGTTACCGGGGTGGTTTTATCTTTAACCTTCTGGTGCTTCGATAAACTTAAGATTATGAACAGCGAAGCGGAGTAAATTAAGTAAGAAACCGGTAATATTGTGCCGATATTTATATTTTGCGAGCATACTGTTAACAGGTTTATTGGAAAGGAAACAGAGATATAACGCCACGCCTGGTTAAAGTCAGGTTTATTGAAACAAATAATTAATACAAGATTGATGAAAACAAAAGGGTTAATTTATATATTGTCAGGGCTGTTTTTCCTGCTGCTAGCAGGTTGCAATAAAGATGAAACAGTTATTGTGGCCGATTCACTCAACAAACTTAACTGGTCCGACAGGAATTACGAGGTTATAAATCAACTTATTACCGATTACGGTAAAGGCGGCATATTTTACGATGAAGATAAACCTCCATACGTAGTGTTGGACTGGGATCAGACCTGTGCACATTTTGATGCAGAGGAAGCCACCATGCGCTACCAGCTCACGAATCTGAAGTTTGCTGTAACCAAGGATCAGTTCAAAAATGATATACTCAAGGATAATATAAACGGGGTGACTAAACTCTCGGAAGCTTACCATAGCGTTGTGCTTGCCGATATAAACAAGGACCTTGTGAATGAATACAATTACATTTATGATAATTATCTTGCACCCGGAGCACCAATGACGCTGAGCCAAATTCAGGCTACTCCCCAATACCTCGACTTCCTTGTAAAAATCCCTTTTCTCTACGATGGATATTGCGATACTCCGGGGATTGAAGCCGACTACGGTTATCCATGGGTGCTATACCTGTTTGCCGGTTACACCAATGTTGAAGTGAAGGCAATAGCCAATGATGCTATCGCTTACGAACTTGGGAACAAACTCGCTAAACTAAGCTGGACGTCGCCAGCCGGGTATGTCTCATTTTCAGGGCCTTTAAGCTATTCGTATAAAACCGGCTTACGAGTACTTCCCGAAATGCAAAACCTTATCAGCACATTTACCAGCCGGGGAATTGAAGTGTATATTGTCTCGGCAAGCTACAAACCGGTTGTGGAAGTATTCAGCGGCTCAGGCAACTTTGGCTACAATGTTCCAGCTGGAAATGTAATAGCGATGGAATTGGCAACCAATGCAAATGGAAAGATCATGAGTGAATATAAGGCCGGATGGATAAAAACACAAAGGCAGGGCAAGGTAGATGCAATAAACAGGGTAATAAAGCAGGAATTGGGTAAAAACTGGGATCCGTTATTTTCAGCTTGCGACAGCGACGGCGATTATGAAATGTCGACAGCGTATCCCGATATGAAACTCACCCTTATATGGAACAGGGTAAAGGGAGGTGATATCGGTAAACTTTGCAAACAGGCTGTGGATGAAGCTGATAAACCCAATCCGAGGTATATCCTCCAGGGACGCAATGAAAATACAGGAATGGCTATTCCACGTTCTGAATCCATTCTGCTTGGGAAGACACAGCTGCAGTTACTTTATCCGTAAAACAAACGTTTTTACCTTTGATAAAACCGGAGGGGGGGGATAATCAGGTATGATATTCCGTTCGCCAGGGTTTCGAAGAATAAACCTGTGTATATAAAATAGAAAAAGCCACCTTCCGGTGGCTTTTTCTATTTTATTGCGCTTGTACTACTTCACCAAATCCACAATAGCTTTGAAAGCTGTTGGGTTGTTCAGTGCAAGGTCGGCAAGTACTTTGCGGTCGAGTTCGATATTACGGGCGTGTAATTTGCCCATAAATACGGAATACGACATTCCGTACTCACGTGTACCAGCATTGATGCGGGTAATCCACAGTGCGCGGAAATTACGTTTTTTGGTTTTTCTGTCGCGGTATGCATACTGACCACCTTTTTCGTATGCATTTTTAGCTACCGTCCAGACGTTTTTGCGCCTGCCAAACTGGCCCTTAACTTGTTTCAGGATTTTTTTCCTGCGGGCTCTTGAGGCGACTGCATTTACTGATCTTGGCATTTTGTGTGATTTTGTTACTTCAGCGACCTGGCATTTAACAGATTCTTACGGAGCTGAAAGTAAGGTTAAACAATAATTAATTAGCAGGCGAGCATTAATTTTACCGCTTTCACATCGGCCGGATCAACAATCGTGCTGTAACCGAGGTTACGTTTACGTTTGTTTGATTTTTTGGTCAGGATGTGACTGTGGTAAGCATGCTTCCTTTTTAGCTTGCCCGTGCCGGTGAGGGTGAACCTCTTTTTAGCAGCGGATTTACTCTTCATTTTAGGCATGTTACTTGGTTTTAATTATAGTGATTATTAGGTATTTAGGTATTCAGGTTGTTTGATTGGCAGTTAAGCGAATTATACGGAAGTTTTCTTGGGCGAAATGATCATGATCATACGTTTTCCTTCGAGTAGTGGCAGTTTTTCAACTTTTCCGAATTCCATCAGTTCCTGTGCAAATTTCAGCAGGATAATTTCCCCCTGGTCTTTGTACACTATCGATCGTCCGCGGAAAAATACTTCCACTTTAACCTTAGCACCTTCCTGTAGGAAACTACGTGCATGTTTCAGTTTAAAATTGAAATCATGCTCGTCTGTCTGGGGTCCCATCCGGATTTCCTTCACTACAACTTTGGCCGTTTTGGCTTTTATTTCCTTCTGCTTTTTCTTCAGTTCATAAAGGAACTTCTTGTAATCCACTATCCGGCAAACCGGAGGATTGGCAGTCGGGGAAATTTCAACAAGGTCAAGTTCAAGATTTTCGGCCATTGTAAGGGCTTCCTTGATATTATAGATGCCTGGTTCAATGTTTTCGCCAACCACCCTTACAACGGGTGATTTAATCTTTTCATTAATCTTATGCAGCTCTTCTTTATCGCGACGTGGAAACCTGCGATCCTGGTAAGATCCGCTGTTGCTGCTGTAGTTAGTTGTTGCTATGGTTATAACTCCTTCCTGTTGGTGAATGACTATGTTTTTTCAATCTGCTTAAATCTGTTCTTTATTCAAGTTGTTTCCGGGTCTCTTCGATGATATGAGCGATAAAATCGTTCAAACTGAATGTCCCCAGATCGCCTTGCCCGTGCCTGCGCACCGAAACCGAACCATCGGCTTCTTCTTTCTCTCCGACAATAAGCATATACGGGACTTTCATTAATTCTGCATCCCGAATTTTCTTACCGGTTTTCTCATTGCGTTCGTCAACGAGGGCGCGAATTTCGGAATTATCCAGCACATTTGCAACTTTTTTTGCATAATCAACGTATTTCTCGCTGATCGGCAATACGATAACCTGGTCGGGAGTGAGCCATAACGGGAAATTGCCGGCCGTGTGCTCGAGCAAAACTGCCACAAAACGCTCCATCGATCCAAACGGTGCACGGTGTATCATAACAGGGCGGTATTTCTGGTTATCGCTGCCGGTGTATTCAAGTTCAAAGCGCTCAGGCAGGTTATAATCAACCTGTATGGTGCCCAGTTGCCACTTGCGACCAAGAGCATCTTTCACCATAAAATCGAGCTTGGGTCCATAAAAGGCAGCCTCACCCAATTCAACAGTAGTCCTCAGGCCTTTCTCGGCCGAGGCTTCGATAATGGCACTTTCGGCTTTTTCCCAATTTTCATCGCTGCCAATGTATTTCTCTTTATTTTCCGGGTCACGGAGCGAAATCTGAGCGGTATAATCCTTAAAATCGAGAATGCGGAAAATATGCAGTACGATATCGATAACTGCCATAAATTCTTCCTTCAGCTGGTCGGGACGACAGAAAAGGTGGGCATCGTCCTGTGTAAATCCCCGAACCCTCGTAAGCCCGTGGAGTTCACCACTCTGCTCATACCGGTATACGGTACCAAACTCGGCAAAACGGATCGGCAGATCCTTGTACGAACGCGGCTTGGCATTGTATATTTCGCAATGATGCGGGCAATTCATAGGTTTTAAAAGGAACTGTTCGCCTTCGATAGGTGTATTAATAGGCTGGAACGAGTCTTTTCCGTATTTCTGGAAATGCCCGCTTGTTTTGTATAATTCAACGTTACCAATATGTGGGGTAATTACCGGAAGATATCCGGCTTTACGCTGTAACCCTTTCAGGAAATTCTCGAGGCGTTCGCGGAGTTGAGCTCCCTTTGGCAGCCATAAAGGCAAACCCTGACCAACACGCTGTGAAAATGTGAACAATTCGAGTTCACGGCCCAGCTTACGGTGATCTCGTTTTTTTGCTTCTTCAAGCAACACCAGGTACTCTTCGAGTTCTTTAGCTTTAGGAAAAGTAATGCCATATATACGGGTAAGCATCTTACGCTTTTCGTCACCACGCCAGTAAGCACCTGCAATATTCAGAAGTTTCACTGCCTTAATCGGTGAAGTATCGGGCAAATGCGGTCCACGGCAGAGATCGGTAAATTTACCGGTTTCGTAAAATGTAATTTCACCGTCCTGCAAATCGGTAATCAGTTCAATTTTATATTCGTCGTTTTTTTGTGTAAAGTAGGCCAGCGCTTCGGGTTTCGAGACAGAGCGGCGAAGGTATTGTTGTTTTTCGCGGGCTAGTTCAAGCATTTTGGCTTCGATGCGCGTCAGATCCTCAGGAGTGATCTGCTGTCCGCCGAAATCCATATCGTAATAAAACCCGGCTTCAATGTCGGGGCCAATGCCGAACTTAACACCGGGGTATAGCAGTTCAATTGCTTCAGCCATAAGGTGTGCCGATGAATGCCACATAGCCGACTTTCCTTCAGGATCGTTCCATGTAAGCAGTTGCAGGCGTGCATCCTGCGAAATCGGGCGTGTTGCGTCCCAAACCTGTCCATCTACCTTGGCAGCCAGCACGTTGCGTGCCAGGCCTTCACTAATACTCAACGCAACCTGCATGGCAGTAGTCCCTACAGGGTATTGCCTTACGGAATTATCTGGTAATGTAATGTTTATCATGTAGTTTGTTCTAATCTGAAAATAAGTTTGCAAAAGTAGTGAAATTATTGATACAAATCACAAGGCGTTCTGAGGATTCTGCTGGTTTTCGACCGTATTAAAAAAGTGAATAAAAACTTTCAAACCTATCATTCTCTTTATAATTTTACAGATTCAAAATTCAGAATTAAAACAATTAAAATCATACAATATGAGCACCGAAGAAGTAATTATTGCAACCCTGAAAGAAAGTGAAAAACCAATGAGTGCCGGACAGATTGCTGATAAAACCGGTCTCGACCGAAAGCTTGTTGACAAAGCCATGTCGAAACTCAAAACCGAAGAAAAAATAGTTTCACCTGTCAGGTGTTTCTGGACTGCAAAGTAATTTCGGATTGCCAATTTCGGATTTCGCAAACCAGGAACCAGAAACCTATTTACTTGTGACCTTAAACTCGGTCCTGCGGTTCAAAGCGCGGCCTTCGGGTGTATCGTTGCCGGCAACCGGCATGGTTTCACCATAGCCTTTGTAGGACAGCCGTTCGGCTGCAATCCCGTTTGCCAGCAGGTAATCGTAAACTGATTTTGCCCGGTTTTGCGAAAGAACCTGGTTGTGCGAATCACTGCCTTCGGTATCAGTGTGGCCGCCAATTTCAATCTGCATACTGGTGTTTTTTGCCAGGAAATCAATAAGCCTTTCAAGTTCCGCTTTTGAATACGGAAGAAGCTCGTATTTATCTGTCTCAAAGAAGATATTATGCAAAACAACCTTCTCCCCTATTTCAACGGGCTGCATCGGGATATTCAGTTTTACGGGATTTATTGAGTCATTTCCTTTGCTGACATTAAAATTGGTAGAATAAAACAGGTACCCTTTGCAACTGACATTGGCAGCATAATCCTTATCAACAGGCAGGCTCATTAAAAACTCCCCGGTCACCTGATCCGAGGTAGAATTCACAATAGCGGTATTTCTTTGCATATCAATTAGTTCAATTGCTGCGGCTAATGGTTTCAGGGTATTTTTATCATATACCTTTCCATGTACATATGAAACCATTGCCGGCCTGGATTGAACCGGCAACTCGAACCGATAAATATCAGTATTACCAAATCCCTTTTCCCGCTCGGCCGAAATAAAGGCTTCGTTACCTTTTGCGTTGATAATAAGGTTGATTTCATCGTTTTTGGTATTTACAGGGTAGCCGATATTTTCCGGAGCCTGCCAATGTCCGTCAGCTGCCATACGAGAAACAAACAAATCAGCACCACCCATACCAAGGTGTCCGCGTGATGAAAAATACAATGTATGTCCATCGGGATGGATAAAAGGAGCCATTTCGTCGGCGGGTGTATTTATTGTATCACCGAGGTTAAGCGGGGCGCTCCAGTTCCCATCGTCGCCAAGGGTACTTTTCCAGATATCCGAACCGCCAAAACTTCCGCGCCGCGTCGAAACAAAATACAGGGTACGCCCGTCGGCACCCAGGCAAGGCTGCGATTCCCATGCGGTAGTATTCACCCCGGGGCCGAGGTTTACGGGTTCCGACCAGTTGTTCCCTACCTTATGCGAAAGGTACAGATCACAACTGCCATAGGAATCACGGCGGCTGCAGCAAGTAATTATAATAGTCATTCCATCGGGCGATACGCAGAGAGCGCCTTCGTTTCCTTCGGTATTGAGCGGGGCACCAATTTCAATAGCTGGACTCCAGTTCAGCGATCCGTTTGAAGAAACCGCCGAAACTGAACGAAAAAAGCTTTCGTCGCTGCGGGGATCTGCTCCTTTGCGGGTAAAGTAAAGCTGGCTTTCATCGAGGCTAACAGCATTTATATATTCAAACCCGCTTGAATTCACATTGTGACCGATGTTTACCGGGTTAAATGAGACAGGATTTTTTATAAAAGCAGCCCTGAAATCACACAAACGTATGTTTTCATTCATACGCCGGAGTTCATCCTGTATTTTTGGCTTAAACGACAGGTACTTCAGGTAGTTTGCTTTAGCCTCGGAGTATTTTTCCATTCCGAAATACAGGTTAGCCATAATATAATAGGCCGGCGGGAAAACTGCCGTGTCAATTTCAACTGCCTTAGAATAGGCTGCAATAGCCTCCGAAAATGATTTACGATCGTAATAAATATCCGCTTTCAGCAAATATGCCCTTGCATAAGCATGATCGTCGCGGAGCAAACCATCGATCTGCGACATGGCACCTGCATATTCGCCATGGTTATATAACTGGACGGCCTTTTCAAACTGCTTATCGGATTTGGTTTTTGTTTGCTGTGCAAACAAGGAGGTATTCAATGCCATAAGCAAGACCGAAGCAATCAAAAAGCCTGATATTCTCATAAACCAACTGTTATTGTATGCGAATGTAAGCAAGTTAAACGAATTGCTGAACCAGCCATTGTATATAAACGAATATCAGGGAACAGAAATTATGCCAATTATTAAAAATCTAAAAACAATAATATCCTTTCAGCATAAATTTGGGATTAAATAATAATACCCCTGAAGGAGACCCTTTTGAATTGTAAGGCGCATAACCTGAACGGACCTGCAATGAAACACCGCAATGTCCTTTTTCGTAAGCAGGCCCGGCGATCATACCAAAATCGAATCCTGTGAGGTTATCCCAATTATTGGCTTCGAGAATCCCGAATCCCATATAACCTCCTAACTCCAGATGCAGGGGTTTTGCCGGAAATTCACCAATCCAGTCGACACCAAGGTTAAATCGGTTAAAGCTTCTTTTGGACGCGCCGGTTTGATCGGCGAACATTATTTTCTCATATTCAAAATACAGACCTGTGCGAATAAAAGGATTCAGGTGCCTGGCAAAGCTAGCCTGTAGCATCCAGCTGGGTTCACGGTTTGGCCAGAAATCAAAGGGCTCGTCAAAATAGATTCCTTCTTCAAGTGGAGGAATAAAGGCAATTCCAAAACCAGCCATGTTTTTAAAATCAGCTGTCTGCCCCGAGGTGACAGCAATGAGGCCTAGCCATGCGACTAAGGTCAGAAAAACGAGTCTTTTCATATTCCTGAAATTTGAAGGATTAATAGTGAAAAATATAAAGATAGTAAAAATTCGGACAACCCGCATATGTTTTTATAAACACTTCCGGGAGACGCAATACGGGGAAAAGGCTAAGTATTGTACTAAAGCTTATGGAATATGCATAAACTTGTGAGCCTGGAGCGAAATATGCCAGCGGGGATTTTTCATGGCATAATCAATAATACCTGGCAAAACCTGTTGCATACGGCTCCATTCAGGCTGGAGGCAGAGGTAACAGTCAGGACCTACCAGTTCTGCATTTTCTTCGGCCCATTCAAAATCACTATCATCAAAAACAATGACTTTCAGTTCGCTTGCTTTGCTGAAAACCTCAGGCCTGGGAGGACTTTTGCGCTTTGGGGAAAGGCATACCCAGTCGAACGAGCCGCTAAATGGATGTGATCCGGAGGTTTCAAGATGAACCTGCAAACCTTGTTGTTTCAGTTTTTCGCACAGGTAATCCAGGCTATACATTAAAGGCTCACCACCTGTAACAACAACTGTTGCAGCCGGATTACCGATAACCCGGTCAACGATTTCGTCAGTCGATGTAAGAGGGTGAAGTTTCGGGTTCCACGATTCTTTTACATCACACCAGTAACATCCCACATCGCAACCTCCAACCCGTAGGAAATATGCGGCTTTACCCGTATGAAAACCTTCACCCTGTATGGTGTAGAAGTCTTCCATTAGCGGAAGAAATTTTCCTTGATGTGTAGGATCTGTTTTCAAGATGGTTAGCTAATGGTTGATTGTAATTAGAAAATATTTAAATGAAAATGGTGTATGGTTATGAGAAAACAGTTAATGGACAATGGTTAGCAGTCAATTGGAAGGCCTATCTCTTCAATTTTCTATTTATGTCCATCCTCCACCTTCAACCCTCTACCCTCAAACTTCCTTATTGAAAGCCTTAAACGTATTCATCAGCAGCGAAACAATTGTCATTGGTCCAACTCCTCCTGGAACAGGAGTAATAAACGAGCATTTCGGGGCAACCTCGTCAAACTTAACATCGCCAATGATATGGTAACCTTTTTCGCTTGAATCCTCTATGCGGTGTATGCCCACATCAATTACCACGGCTCCTTCTTTAACCATATCGGTGGTTACAAAATGGGGTTGACCCATGGCAGCAATAAGTATATCGGCAGTTTTAGCTATTTCCTTCAGGTTTTTAGTACCAGTATGACAAACAGTTACCGTGCAGTTTCCGGGATTCGATTTTCGCGAAAGCATAACACTGATGGGGGTACCGACAATATTACTCCGGCCGAGAACAACACAGTGTTTCCCGCTGGTTTCAATTTTGCAGCGTTCGAGCAGTTGAAGTATGCCGTAAGGAGTTGCCGGCAGGTAAGTAGGTTCGCCAAGCATCATTCGCCCCAGGCTTACCGGGTGAAACCCATCCACATCCTTTTGCGGGTTAATACTACTTATTACTTTATGTACATTAATATGAGCAGGCAATGGCAATTGAACAATAAACCCGTCGACCTCGTCGTCGTTGTTCAGGAAATCAATGATCTGAAGTAGTTTAGCCTCGGTGGTGTCAGGCTCCAACCTGTATATTGTCGAAGTAAAACCCACCTGCTTACAGGCTTTTTCCTTGTTGCTCACATAGGTCTGACTTGCAGCATCTTCGCCAACCAGCACTGCAACCAGGTGCGGCGGACGGTCACCTTTATCTATGATGGCAGCACTTTTAGCTGCAAGCTCCAGTTTGATTTCGGAAGCAATTTTCTTTCCGTCGATAAGTTGCATGTTGTTTTTGGTTAATGGGAAATAGTTAATGTACGCATAGTTTCAGAATTTCACGTTCAACTGCCTTCGGCGTTCAGGGTTCAAATGCCTGCGGCGTTCAAGATTTTCAGCCGACTTCGCCTTGTCTCCCCATCTCCGATCTCCTCATCTCCTATTCGCCTTGTCGCTAATTCTTCCCTCAAAACCCAATTTACCCTACCTTCTCTTAGCCTGCTTCATCTGTTGCGCCATTTTCTGAGCGCCGCCGGTAGTAAGCATCTTCATCATTTTGCGGGTATCGTCGAACTGCTTGATCAGGCGGTTTACTTCCTGTATATCGTTTCCGCTGCCCTGGGCAATTCGTTTGCGGCGGCTTCCGTTAAGTACCGAAGGATTCTCGCGTTCCAGCGGTGTCATCGACTGGATAATTGCTTCAATGCCTTTGAAAGCGTTTTCGTCAATATCAATATCCTTTATGGCTTTGCCCATTCCCGGGATCATACTCATAAGGTCTTTTACATTACCCATCTTTTTTATCTGCCTGATCTGGTCGATAAAATCGTTGAAGTTGAACTGGTCCTTGGCTAATTTTTTTTGCAGTTTACGTGCCGATTCTTCATCGTACTGCTCCTGTGCACGTTCCACAAGCGAAACAATATCACCCATACCAAGTATGCGGTCGGCCATACGTTCGGGGTAGAACATATCGATGGCATCCATCTTTTCGCCAATACCCACGAATTTGATCGGCTTGTTAACTACCGAGCGTATTGTAAGAGCTGCTCCACCGCGGGTATCACCATCGAGTTTGGTAAGGATAACACCATCAAAGTCGAGCTTATCGTTAAATGCTTTGGCTGTATTTACTGCATCCTGGCCGGTCATTGAGTCGACAATGAACAGGGTTTCGTGAGGATTGAGTGCCGATTTGAGTGATGAAATCTCATTCATCATCATTTCGTCGATGGCAAGGCGGCCGGCAGTATCGATAATCAGTACATTAAAACCACGGTCCTTTGCATGGTTAAGTGCATTACGCGCAATCTTAACTGCATCTTTGTTTTCCGGTTCCGAATAAACTTCGATACCAATCTGTTCACCAAGCACCTTCAACTGGTCGATAGCAGCCGGACGATAAATATCGCAGGCAACCAGAAGCGGGTTTTTACCTTTTTTGGTATGCAGGTAGTTGGCAAGCTTTGCTGAGAACGTAGTTTTACCGCTACCCTGCAAACCCGACATCAGAATAATAGCAGGGCTGCCTTTGAGGTTAATCTCCACTTTTTCACCACCCATAAGTTCGGCAAGTTCGTCGTGAACGATTTTAACCATAAGTTGCCCAGGCGAAACCGAAGTGAGCACATTCTGACCCAGGGCTTTGGTTTTGACTGTATCGGTAAATTCTTTAGCTACTCTATAACTAACGTCGGCATCGAGTAACGCTTTACGAACATCTTTAAGGGTTTCGGCCACATTAATTTCGGTAATGTAACCATGGCCCTTGAGCAGTTTAAATGCTCTGTCGAGCCTGTCGCTTAGACTTTCAAACATTGTATTCCGGTATTTTTAAGATTGATTTTCACCTGCCCGAAGCAGGGGGGCAAAGGTAGTAAATTTTAATATACCTGTATTGGACAGGTAGCAACCAATTATGTAATCAAAAACATTGAACTCAGAATGAGGAATCAAAAAGGATCAGTGACTTTACTTACCAGGTTTCGATCCTGACTGAAAAATCATCAAGTGTCATGATTTCTTTCCCCGTATTCCATGCATAAACTTTAAGAATCAAACCCGGCTGACTCAGTAATTCCCTGCCGAGGAAAGCAAAATTGGTCGCAAAATTCATTTGCGAATGATCATGAATAAAATTCTGAATATCGACAGCTTTCCATAAAAGCACTTCCCCGTTTTTCTCAATCGAAATAACATACACCGCTTTTGCCCCGGAAGCCGATTTAGCCCAAACACCCGTCCGGATTGCTAACTCCCCATTTTTATCTTCACCCTTTAACGAATCGAGTGAAAATGTATAGGTAACCGAATAACGCTCAGGCAATAGATTAAAGGTGTGATTCTGTCCGGCCAACAAAAGCTTCGATTCATCCGGAACGGACCAATTAACGGGAGTTTCTTCGAGGCTGTTAATACTTGTGTGGATCTGAACAGGGAATAAAGCCGGATCAACCCCGAAAAATGCAAATACCGGGTTGGCCTCATGTCCTGAATTTGATTTCACAGCCAACCTGTTCCATTCAATCCCGATCTGATCCTTCATCATTGCAGTGTCCTGACAGCGAAACATGATCTTTTTCACAGGTATGCTGTTTTTGCCTTTTTCAGGATTCATTATCAACGGGTTAATCCAGAGTCCGTAAGCTGCATTTTTCGGCACAATGCGATACATCCGAATATCGCCGTTTTCGAGCATATAGTACACAAACGCAGCGTCGTCCTTGTAAAAGAAACTTTTCAGGTCACCGGCAAGGCTTCTCTGTATATCGACTGAAGCCTTCAGAATACCGGATGAATTATCGGGTACTGTAATCCAGGTATTCCAGGCGGAAGTGGTTTTGGAAATGAGTTGTTGTTCAAATTTGCTTTCTTTTACTTTTTTCCTGAAAACAAGTACCGGGAACACTCCTCCCATGGTGTCAGCCAGTTCGTATCGTTTCAGGAGTTCGGTAAAAGTCGCCGGTTCATCGTTAAGCAGGTAGCGGCCATCGATGCTTTCGAGGGTACCGCCATGAATATCGTGGGTGATCTTGCGCAGCTCCCATATTATAAACTCCGGCGCTTTTGCGCTTCGGAAATGGGTAGCATTGCGTTCGTCAAGTTTCCTGGTATAGCAGGCGTAACTCTGTATTACAGGGCGGGGCTGCCAGTTTAGCTTATTTGCGGCAATGTAGGTATAATCCCAGGGATATATATCCACACTTTGGGTGCCGATTAGTTTCAATATCCTGCTGTTAAGCCTGTTACGCTCAATAAATTTATTGGAAGATTCGGAGCAGGTATCAGCAAAATACCTGTTATTAAGAGCATGGGTTACAAGCGTTTTTGCCCCATTTATTTTAATCGGGAAAGGTTCAAAATAGAATGCATTTAGAGCTGTTAAGTAAAACATAACCGCTACAACCAGCGAAAGACCGAGGTTCAGAATACGGTGTTTCCCTGCAATAATATTGTAGACCAACACTATGAACAAGATAAAAACAAACATCATGGAGGCGTGAAGATAGTCTTCGCGGGCCATCCCGTATTTCCATATCGCAAATAAAGCCGGACCCAGCAGAATAGTAAGCCTGACCAGGAAGATATTTTTAGTATTAAAAACAACAAGCAGCAATCCACTTACCAGTCCTAAACTTAAAAGCCACCAGTTGTTGTCGGGATAAACCGCCACTGCTGCCGAATTATCAGCTGCCAGGGCCACCATTCCCCGGAAGTAAGCCGCAAAACCGATCAAATCGCCATACAATCCAAGCCAGGTGAGGATCAGTACCAAAGGCACTATAAGCAACAACAACAAACGATACCAACTCTCGAGACCTGCAATCGCCCTGTAAACCATAATTCCGGCAAAGGTGAGAGTTATAATTATGCTTACTATACCTACAAACGCTTTAATATAAAGCGTTAAGGCCGTTAAAATAAGCGCAGGAATAAGCCATGTAATATTTCGTCTTTCAAAAAAGTTGAGATAACAAAGTGCAAGTACCTGCAAAAGAGTAAGCAACAAATCATTGAGAGCAAGTACAACAAAGGACGAAGCCAGGGCAAACAGCAGACAACTTAACTGTTTATGCGTTGCAAGTTTCAACAAACCATAGGCAAGGAAAATCCTGGCAACCAGGTGTATGCTTACTGCTACCCATAAATTTACTCCGACTGGTAGTGGGTACATAAGAAATGCCAATGGACCGTGAGGAAAAATAATATTTTTCCCAATCGAAAGATTCCCATCAATCAGAAAATTAAAAACCCAGGCCAACGGAGGATCCACTCCGTTCGAAAAAACCGAAGCCGGAAACGGGAACAGCAAAATTGCCGGCAGACAGGCAATAATTAAAAGCAGGAAATTATTTGTTTTACCGGAAACCGGGTGATAAACGATTTCTTTAACAGTCATAGGGATGTTTTCGCGCCACTAAATTAGTCAAGTATTAATTAAAAGCAAGAAAACCAGATTTCCTGATTTTTTTTTTCAACTCTTAAAAGTATTAGTTTTAATACTATATTTGCAATACGGATTTACAACTGCATTCCCTGAAAAATCGGATTAACCTATCAAATCAGGTGCTTCTAAAAACCTAATAAACAAACGATTACCGAATACCTGTTATTAAATCAGCAGAAATAATTGTTTGTTCATTATTATAATCTTTCGTTCATAGCATCAGTTAAAAATTAC
>CAISRK010000173.1 GCA_903887815.1 uncultured Bacteroidales bacterium
ATACTATCCGGATCATCAATAGTTCTCTGTATCCATTCTTCATGAATATTTCGCTGTTTGAGCATTTCAGAAAAATGTTTAGAAAAAATAAGCATCTTTATCATGCAATCTGCAACGCCTTCAAAATCGGCAGCTGCTTTTCTTTAAACTTCTGTGCCAAATCATTAAGTTCTGCAAGGTTCTCCTCAGCGCTTTCCAATGCTTTGCCTTCCTTGATAATTTTCTGACCCTGATTATCAAGAATTTCAAAAACAAACTGAGCCCATTCGGCCGATTGTTTTTTCCCCTGACTTATCGCTAAAAGAAACAATTGCTGAACACGATCCACCGTAACTCCGCCACCTGTAAGCGGACTGGCCAGATAGTTTATATCGCCAGAACCCCTCGCTTTATTAATAAGATACGCGTTTAATATTTCAGTATATTTTTTTGCATTACTAACCACAGCATCGTCCTGCACTGCAGCAAGATTACCTGCGCCAATCAAAACAATAACGGCCTGCATAACCTTGGCAAATGTTATACCTTTATCTTTAACCGATTGTTCAATATGTCCCAGGTTTTTTACTTTTTGATCGGCAAGCACATCAAGAATCGGATTGTAAACAACATCACTCATCGTTGCTTCACCAAAGGAACCTGTGACCTTAAGCGATATATCAAAGCGAGGTTTCAGCAAGATGATTTTCTGCTGACCGAAAGCTTCTGACTGCTCAATAGCAGACAACCGGCGTATACCCTTTACCCAGTAATCTCTGCGAAACTGTTGATTGACCATAAAATCGCGAACGCTTTCACGGAACATCATGTCAGGAATTTCCTTGAGAAACGCTTGTTGTTCCACACTGAGATTGACAGCATCTACATGATCCATATAATGAGCAGAACAGGCATAATTTAACTTTGCAGGAGAGAGCAAATCCGCCATAGTGGCGAAATGCATGGGATGCCAATCCTGGTTAAAATATTCATGAGCCAGATAGTGGCGATTCTGATCCTTAATTTTCTTAATGCGTTCAGCAATCATAGGGTTTGCCCGGGCATAAGCAGGGTTTGTTGCAAGCAGCTTTTCACTGAAATCGATAGCACCATTAATACGGCTGACGATGCCATGGCCCTCAGAGCCAATTATTTCGGCATGCCGGGTCATGAGATGGCGCATAGGGGCAAAATTAGCCCATCCCGGCAGGGTGTTATAACTGATATAGAGTACACCGCCAACTTTAAGTTTACGACCTATAAAGTCAACAATTACCCTCCGGTTCTCGTCCGAAATCCAGCTCCATATACCATGCACACCAATATAATCGAAGTCAGGAAGGTCCCGGCGGGTACAAAAATCAGCAAAAGAATCGTCATATAACATGGCATGAGCACCAGAGGCAACCGCAAGCTCCCGAGCAAAACCTGCTTGAGAAGGATTAAAGTCCGTTCCATACCACTCAATACCTGAAGCTGCCGCATGAATATTAGCACTCAACCCCTGACCAAATCCCAACTCACAGGCTGTCCCAATTTCGGGACATACCAGCCCAGAATTCAAAAAGGCCAGCTTAACCCGCAACGTATTCAATTCACAATAATAGCCATACGTGTAACCAATATCGGCCACATATCCTGCTGTCCAGTCAGTCATAATGAATCTTTTGTTTCTCTTAGTTTACACCGCCATTACTCAGGCTACAAGCTGTATATCGGTATACGTAAGTACCGGGTGATGCGACGTTGTGCCTACAAGCGTGACCACTAATACAGCCGGGTCAATACCACTGCCGTCTGGATCGTAATAGATGTTTCCTGTTGTTGTATCATAAATAATTCGATCCAAGCCATTGTGACCAGCCGTTGCCCCTGCATGGGACCAGAATTCATCAGCTTTCCAGTTTGTAATAGTAGCAAATACAGCCTTGCTGAACTGGAGCACATCAGTACTATGATCAAAATCAGTGACTATATCATGATTTTTGGATGTATCCGGTGCTGCAGTAAAAACAAACTTATCGTGACCTCCGCCTCCAGTAAGCGTATCATTTCCACCACCACCACTGATGGTATCGTTACCCTTACCACCGATAAGAGAGTCATTTTGAGAAGATCCAACCAGAGCGACACCTCGAGAGCTGCTATTTGTAACTATCCAGCCGTTCACCCCACCCGCTAAAGCAAGATTAACATCATGACCGTTGGCATTGATAGATGCACTGCCATTGTTTACGGTTGCACTTGTTGCCTTAAAGTCACCAGAAACAACAGCTTTTACGGTGGCACCAGATGAGACAATTATAACGTCAGCACCAACACCCAAATCAGATATTGTATTTGTACCAGCGGTTATTTTAAACGTATCTGCACCATTACCTCCTGTAAGCGTATTGTTGCCTATGGCAATGAGCGTATCGTTCCCTGCTCCACCAATTCCAATCTCTATAAAACAATTAAAAGCTATAGCAACATTTTCAATCATACCATCAACAGAAGAATACGATCCAGGGGTAAGATTGATAGTCTGATTACCTGAATAACCTGAACCATCAAGTGTATCTGTGCCACCGGCATCCCAGATAGTAAATATAGGTGTGTGATTTGTGTTAAAATCATAGATAATTTTTTCCGGATCATACCATGCCAGATTACAATGAAATCCGTATGTCGTATTTCCTGTCCGCGTTACCGTATCGGCTCCATATTTAGCCTGAATAGCAGCTATATCGTATACCATTGGAGTTTGAGGATATAAATAGCTGTAATATGTCCCATCCTGTTGCCATCCAGAACCAGGCAGATAGCCCC
>CAISRK010000174.1 GCA_903887815.1 uncultured Bacteroidales bacterium
AGGCTAAAATTGATAAAGATCCGTCTACGGGAGTAGGTCTTGCCAATATTCAAAACCGCTATCTGCACCTTTGCGGTAAAAATATAGTTGTAAAACAGGAAAATGGTAAATTTATGGTACTGCTGCCCCTGTTTGAAAAATCAATCTGAACAGCAAATGCGGAGCATGCTCTGGCAGAAGAAAAAATGAAAACCATGAAAATCCTTATTGTAGAAGACGAAGAACTGGCAGCCAAACGACTGGCACAACTGGTAATGGAAATTGATCCGGAAGCCAAAATCATCGGACCTATAGATACAGTTTCAGCAACCATTTCACACCTCAAATCGAATCCGGGTTACGATCTCATATTACTCGACATTCAACTTGCCGATGGGAAAAGTTTTTCAATTTTCGATGAGTGCGATATTGTAACACCGGTAATTTTCACAACTGCTTACGACGAATATGCGCTTAAAGCTTTCGAGCTGAACAGTATCGACTACCTGCTAAAACCGGTGAGCCGTGATAAACTGAAAGCTTCATTGGTAAAGCTTCAGAAGTTAAAAGAGTTTTATGGATCAGTGAACCCGAACAATCAGCTTTATGAAATGATACGAAACCTGCGTTCAGCCGGGAAACCTGTTTTCAAAGACCGGTTCCTTGTAAGCAAAGGCGATACGATGCTACCTGTTAAAGTTAAGGAAGTTGCATGTTTTTTTGCTCAGGATAAAGAAGTGTTGATGCTTACAATCGACAATAAAAGATACTTTATTCCCTATTCAATTGAGACGCTGACAACAACTCTTGATCCAAAACTTTTTTTCAGGGTAAACCGGCAGTTTATCGTTTCTGCCGAGGCTATAACAAAGGTGCACAATTACTTTAATTTTAAATTGAAAATCGATATTGCCCCCGATCCTGGACAGGAAATTGTCGTCAGCCGGTCACGATCATCGGCTTTCAAAGCCTGGATGAACGGGGAAAAAGAGTAGCCTATGCTTCTCGTATCGTCCCTGTTAAAATGGAGTTGGTTTCGAAAAAAGGGCAAAACAAATTCCTGTTACTTTGCCTGCTGAACAGTATCTGATTTATCAATAATCGGATTCTTCAGTTTTAGTCCTGAAGCCGTCATAATATAAATTCCCCCATCGTGTTCGCGATCGATGAAATCACTATAAATGGTGCGCCAGAGTAATGACTCATCAATTATAACTTCAGTATTTACAGGTATGCCAACTATTACAGTCAGTTTCTGGTAACGCATTCCATCGTTTTGAGGAAACAGGAAATAAGGGTTGAGAGTAATCAGGGTATCCTGCAATTTTAAACTGTATGATATATTTTTCGCATACACTTCAGCAATAGATTCCTGCCAGCCTGACGACGATTTAATGCAGGATATAAATAAGCTGTCGGCCGGCACCGGACGTATACTCAGATTGATCTCTCCCAAAGCATATTTTTTGTTTCCAGGAGTAGTGTCGCCGGCCAGCGGCATAAAATATTCACTGTATTCGCCGGGTCCCGAAGCCAGGTGAATTGCCGGTTTGTTCATTGCTAAACTGTGACGGTCAGTAAGAGAAACAACTTTTTCCGAAGAACGCGAATACTGGAACGCAGTCCCGAAGCCTGCAATAATGCCGGCTACAAGCAGAAGGACAAAAACAATTACAACCTGCCAGCGTAAAGGCGGCCACTTCAGGAGCAGCCGTAAGCCTGTATATATCAGTAATCCGGTCACTGCAACTATCAAAAGCATGATTGAAATATAAGCCAGCCACCTTACGTCGGGTCCGGGAACGAGCCACTGAAGTCCTTGAATTACGGTAGTTGTATCAAGCTGGTAATTACCCATATTTATGGGTTCTCTCACCAGGGAAGCTATGCTGAGCCCAACAAAAATTGCAACAACTCCAAGCAGCAAAGCCAACCCTGCCAGCCTGCTGAGAATTGTAATTATCAGCCGAAAAAGATGGGCAACCACTTCCGTAACAAAGCGGATGAATGTCCCCGTCGATCTCAGGATGCGATTCCCGGTTTTCTGAATACCTGTACCTGCCGATACAAGTTCATTTCGCAGGGTGTTGATATTGATAGTTTGCCGCTGCATTTCAAGTTTTTCGGAGGTGGTTTGGGCTACAGGAAGTATGAGCCATAATACGGCGTATACAATGATCCCTACAGCATAAAACAAAGTAAACAAAGCAAAAATTAACCTTACCCATACCGGGTCGATTCCAAACCATGCCGCAATTCCTGCTGCAACCCCACCAATCTGCCGGTTGTCGGGATCGCGGAAAAGCTTACCCCCCGTTTTTATCCCGGTACTGTTTTGTGATATTCCTGTTTCGGTATCCGACAACTGGTCAGGTTCGCCC
>CAISRK010000175.1 GCA_903887815.1 uncultured Bacteroidales bacterium
ATTGCCATACCATTCGATGTTTCAATTTTCAGCATATACATTCCTATAGCCAGATTTTTGGTATTGACGAGCAAGGTATATTCAGAAATATTGGATAAAAGTTGGATGCAATTGCCTGACGGTCCGAAAAGTGTGACGGATTGAATTTTTGCTTCCGAAATAATATGAAGTTCGTCGGTCACAGGATTTGGATATACCTGAACTGAAAGATCGGACTCAGTTACCGGGATTTCGGTAGAACTTTCCAGATGAAGCGGGTATGGATTCATTGCCTGCCCGTAAACTTCATCGCTGCTGAAAACCAACTTATCAGAAAGAAGAGTTTCAGTATTATTAGCGATGGATTTTATACTGAATCTTAATTTTTCCTGGTTCGAATTCGAGAACATGGTTAACAGGAAAACATAGCGATTCAAATTCGGAACAAAACGGGCTTCGGTAACACCCCTTGCTTCGTTTTGCGAATAAGCGAGAAGCAGATCTCCCTCATGAATTAAATCTTCACTGTTCTGATTAACGATTTCCCCAATCAGGTTGGCCGAGTATTCAAATGCTGCCGGATTAATCCGGTAGTTTAGGTATAATTCGTTTCGGCTGAAAAGCGATTGCTGGGCCGATTTTAAATGGGCACCGCTGGCTTTGTATTTTAAATTGCTGTTCGAAACTGTTTTCATCATATAGCCGGTCAGCACTTTCAGTGAATCGAGATCGCCAATCCAACCAGTTCCGGGATAATAAATGGCTGCAGCCTCTTTGCTTTTGAGAAGCGTTTCACCTGCAGGAAGTGAAGTTGGATCGAATGCTCCGCCAATTGCAGCATTGCCTTTCAGGATATAACCAATGCGGTTCCATCCAGCTGAAACTGGAATCGTAACTAATGTCGGATTGATTTCTTTTCCAGAAACAGTGAAAACCTGCGAAGTCGATTTTTTGAGCTTGAGCATTTCGTATTGCGGAACATTGTCCAGATCTCCAAACCAGCCTGAAGCCGTGTAATAAACTGCCGAAGTTGTTGCCGATTTTACATAGTCAAGGTTCGCTAATGTTAGGTTTCCGAAAACACTTCCTACGCTGAGATCAGAAGGAATTGCACTTAATGAAATCCAGTTCCAGCCCGAAGCAATCGCTCTTTTCAGAGTGACATCCGGAACCAATACCCTGACAGAATATGTCTTTTGGGTTGTTCCATCTTCTGCCGTAACGGTATAAGAAACCGGCGATGTGAAATTCCAGGTGGACCCGCTTGCCGGTACAATGGAAGCATTGGGAGATAACCCGAAAGTCGGGGCCAATACCCGTATGTCTGATCCATAAGCCATGTAAAGATTAACCTGAAGCTGCGCCTGATCAACTTTTACCGAATCGGCACCTGTCACCTGAGCGTTCAGAATCTGTGCCTGTTTGCTGAGAGCGATGATGTTTTTTACATTAATTACCACTTCATCGGCAGCGGAGTTCACTTTACCGTCGTTTACTGTCAGGCTGAAAGTAAACGATTGGTCTGCTGCAACGTCTGGTGCGGTAAATGTAGGTTTTGGATCTGTTGCCGAACTCAGAGTTATTCCTGAAGGTGCGGTCCATAAATAAGTCAGCGCATCGTTGTCAGGGTCTGTTGAGCCTGATCCATCCAAAGTGACAAGCGTGATTTCATTGATCGTCTGGTC
>CAISRK010000176.1 GCA_903887815.1 uncultured Bacteroidales bacterium
AGTTCCGCCAGCATGTCGGCTTCTTCATCAAGCAGCATTTCTACGACTTCATTAGAAGCCAAAACCAATATCGTCTGCACTTTGTATAGCCTGACTTCGCGAATAATCTCCCTGAATATTTCCAGACACATGGATTCCGGTGTTTTTAAAACACCTCGCCCACCGCAGGCACTGCAAGGCTCACAAAGAATATGTTCAAGGCTTTCACGCGTTCTTTTGCGCGTCATTTCAACCAGACCCAGCACTGAAACTTCAGTAATTTTGGTTTTCGCGCGGTCTTTTTCCAAATTGCGTTCCAGAGCCTGCAACACCTGTTTTTTATGCTCCTCACTTTTCATATCGATAAAATCGATGATGATAATTCCACCCAGATTTCTGAGTCTCAGCTGACGGGCAATAGTTTGAGCCGCTTCAAGATTGGTTTTGAAAATAGTCTCTTCAAGGTTACGCCCACCCACATAACCGCCCGTATTCACATCCACGGTGGTCATTGCTTCGGTCTGGTCAAATATCAAATACCCGCCCGACTTTAATTTAACTTTACGTTCCAGGGCTTTTTTAATTTCATCTTCAACACTGTAAATATCAAATACCGGACATTCACCCGAGTAATGTTCGATAACCGGTACGATTTCGGGTACAAAAACCTCTGCAAATTCAAGCAGTCGATGATAAGTTTCTTTGGAGTCTACACGAACCCTGTCAATGCCTTCCTTGTACAAATCCCTGAGCGTTCTGACACTCAGCGGCAAATCTTTATGAATAAACTGCTTAGGCTTTGCAGTGGCAATCTTTTCTACTATCGATTCCCACAATTTCAGCAAAAAAGTCATATCAGCAATCAGAATCGATTCATTGGCGCATTCGGCCGCTGTTCTGGCAATAAAGCCACCGCATTTTTGCTCCTGCCTGAAAGCATCAAGACAGGCTCTTAAACGGGCACGCTCAGCATCGCATTCAATACGTTGCGACACCCCCGAATTATTCGAGTAGGGCATATACACCTGATACCTTGAGGGTATCGATATTTCTGTTGTTAAACGGGCACCTTTGTTTCCCATCGGATCTTTAACCACCTGCACAACAATAGGCTGACCTTCATGCAGGTAATGCTCAATAACATCCGAACCTTTTTCTTCCAGATCCTTCGCACATAAATCTGAAAGATGAATAAACGCGGCCTTGGGCAGGCCATATCAACAAAAGCCGCCTGCATACCTGGCAGAACCCGGCACACTTCACCTTTGTAGATATTACCGACCAACCCGCGCTCACGGCTTCTTTCAATAATGAGTTCTTGTAATACGCCATTTTCAATAACTGCAACACGGGTTTCCGGCGGCGTTACATTGATTAAAATTTCTTCACTCATTTGAAAAGTTCTATTCCTTGTTTAGATAAAAGATCGGCAGTCTCAAACAAGGGTAAACCGACCACTCCCGAAAAACTGCCTTTTATTGATTCTATAAACACACCACCCCGTCCTTGAATAGCATAACTGCCCGCTTTATCAACCGGTTCGCCACTGTGCCAGTAAGCCAGTATTTCCTGTTCTGTCAAACACCGAAAAGTCACCTCGGTAATACTAACCGCCTGATCATGCTCGCGTCCTCTCAAAGAAATTGCACTATAAACCTGATGGGTTTTACCGGACAACTGCGTCAACATGTCCATCGCATCCGCTTTATCTTTGGGTTTTCCCATAATCACAGACCCCAAAATCACTGCCGTATCGGCGGCCAAAACCGGTATTTCAGTATTG
>CAISRK010000177.1 GCA_903887815.1 uncultured Bacteroidales bacterium
CCCCCTCTCTTCACGAAGAGAGGGGGTGACTCTCAAAACCAGATTGAATTAACATGATTCCTTTACTTTTTAGAATGAAATAACAAAAATATGCCCAGCCATCCCCCCTCTTTATTTCAAAGAGAGGGGGTGACTCTCAAATGAATTTTATTTGGCTTGATTTGTTGCTTTTATAGAATGATATAACTAGAATATACCCAACCACCCCCTGTCTTTCCGTTAAAGAGAGGAGGATGGAGATGAGTCTTATAAAAATTAAATCTGCAAAATGACCCCATCACTACTAATAATCTATACTGGCGGAACCATAGGAATGGTAAAAGATCAGGTAACAGGCGCCCTGCAACCCTATCATTTCGAGGATATTTACAAATTGATGCCGGTTTTGAATAATTTCGACTATAAACTGGAATCCGTTTCGTTCAGCCCGCTTATTGATTCTTCAAATGTCACTCCCTCGTTTTGGGTGAAACTGGCTACTGTAATTGAGGAAAATTATGCGAAATACGATGGTTTTGTGGTGCTTCATGGTACCGATACTATGTCGTATTCGGCTTCGATGCTTAGCTTTATGCTCGAAAACCTCGACAAACCGGTCATTTTTACAGGATCACAATTACCTATGGGGGTTGTGCGTACCGATGGCCGCGACAATTTCATCAATGCTATCGAAATAGCCGCTGCAAGATCCGACGGGAAGCCTTTGGTTCCTGAGGTTGCCATATATTTCGAAAATAAACTTATGCGCGGAAACCGCACCAGCAAATTCAATGCCGAAAACTTTAATGCTTTCCTTTCGGGCAATTTCCCTTCACTGGCCCAGGTAGGAGTTCATATCCGCTACAACACCGAACTCATACTGAAACCTGTTTCAGAAAAATTAATCGTTCATAAAAAACTGGACAACAGTGTTCTGATCCTTAAACTATTTCCGGGAATCGCCGAGGTTGTTGTAAAAAATGCCCTTAACATAGCCGGGCTTAAAGGGGTTATACTCGAAACCTATGGCGCCGGGAATGCCCCAACAGACGGTTGGTTTATTGAAGCACTTTCGCAGGCAATATTGAAGGGCATCACCGTTTATAATGTCACACAATGCAAAGGCGGTGCGGTAGATATGGGTAAATACGAAACCAGCGTTAAGCTTGGCGAAATCGGGGTTGTAGGAGGGTATGATATCACAACCGAATCGGCAATAGCCAAAATGATGTACCTGCTCGGCGAGGGATACCAGGGCGAAAAATTGAAGGAACTTCTTCAGGCGCCTTTGAGAGGGGAGTTGACGGTTTAGTTTTTAAAAGATGCTGATTTTATTGATGAAGGCAACACCTCTGAGATGATCAACTGAAGATCACATCGCAGAAAATGGAATTATCCCAGCAATGTGGGTTTCAATGTCCTGAAATTGAACTGTACCGGATGATCCGTTTACGACAATCAGCGATTGATCTACCCCTCTGAAAAACGCTTCCTATTGAAATCAAAAAACCCTTAATTTTCCTTAAAATCAGTCATTCTCATATACACATACTTTCATATATCATAACTTAGCTTATATTTGCATCTGAACAGTTGTTGAATGAACAAATTTCAACATATGTTGTTTGTGTGAATAGTTTTATGTATCAGACCATTACAAGTAATACTGAAATCATTTAAATGCAGCGAAAACCCATAAAAAAAGTACTGATTGCAAATCGTGGCGAAATTGCAGTTAGAATTATCCGTTCGTGCCGTGAAATGGGCATACACACAGTTGCCGTTTTTTCGGATGCCGACCGCACCGCTATGCATGTAAGATATGCCGGCGAAGCCTATCACATAGGACCATCACCTTCGAACGAAAGCTACCTGAAGATTGATACCATTCTCGAAGTTGCAAAAAAATCGGGTGCTGATGCTATTCACCCCGGTTATGGTTTCCTTTCGGAAAATGCCGAATTTTCGCGCCGCTGCCAGGAAGAAGGGATTATATTTATAGGCCCTTCACCGGAAGCAATTTTAGGAATGGGCGATAAAATAACAGCACGCCGAACCATGATTAAGGCCGGAGTACCTGTAGTTCCAGGCACTTCCGAAGCGGTTGCCAGCGAGGAAGAAGCCCTTGAAAGCATAAAACAGATCGGCCTCCCGGTAATGATCAAGGCATCAGCCGGTGGCGGCGGAAAAGGTATGCGGCTTGTAAAGGAAGAATCGCAAATATTAAGTTCATTACGAGGCGCGCGCTCCGAAGCTAAAACCGCCTTCGGAAACGATGCTGTTTATATTGAAAAATACATAGACTCGCCTCATCATATTGAATTCCAGGTGCTTGCCGACAGCATAGGAAATACAATTCACCTCTTCGAGCGTGAATGCTCGGTTCAGCGCAGGCATCAGAAAGTTGTTGAAGAAACTCCTTCGCCTATTATGACGGAGAAAGTGCGTGCCGAAATGGGAGCTCATGCTGTGGCTGCTGCCAAAGCAGCAAATTACGAAGGAGCAGGAACCATTGAGTTCATTATGGACGATAACCTGAATTACTATTTCCTCGAGATGAATACCCGTCTCCAGGTGGAACATCCTATCACCGAACGTGTTGTGGGAGTCGACCTGGTTAAGGAGCAGATCCGCATTGCCGAGGGACACCCTTTACCATACCGACAGGAGGACCTTCACCAGAACGGTCATGCTATTGAATGCCGCATTTATGCTGAGGATACTGACAACAATTTCATGCCTAATCCCGGCACCATTACCCATATTACCGAGCCCCTTGGATTGGGAGTCCGCTGCGACGGCTATGTTTACGAGGGTTATACTATTCCTATTTATTATGATCCGATGATCAGTAAGCTGATTGTTTGGGGGAAAACCCGCAACGAGGCAATCGAGCGCATGCGCAGGGCTTTGTTTGAGTATAAGATAAGCGGTGTAAAAACTTCAATTAAGTTCCTCGAGCGTATTATGGATGCTCCTGCTTTCCGAAAGGGAGGGTACAACACCCATTTTATTGAGGAAAACTCCAAATTCCTGCAGTCGGACTTCGAATGTGTATACGATTGTGAGAACCTAGCACTGATAGCCGCTTTTGTTGAATACACAACTCAACTCAGCGAAATTGAACAAACCATGTCGCCTGCTTCATCACGTCACGGAAGCGACTGGAAGGATTTTGGGCGCAGGCAGGCAGCATTCAGGCTCTGATATCTGGTTTAGCCGGTGAATTAACAAGATAAATAATCGAATAGGCGCACCGGAGAAAAGGGCAGCAAGAGAAAAGGCCATTAGAATTTCAGTCAAATTTGGTCTCTAAAAAGCAGTTCACACTTCACCCCTCCCCCTTCTCCCTTCAAATCCTATAACTGAAGATATTTCGAATAAAAACAAAATGGAACTAGAACTCAATCTCGATGGCCGTAAGGCTATACTGAAAGAAATCAGCCGCGAAGGCAACCAACTGAGCATTTCGGTCGACGATGAAATATTCAATGTTGATCTTGTCAAGGTAGGACCTGCCGAATACTCGGTTCTTTATAAAGGCAAATCATACAACATCGAAGTTGTACCGGCACGCGAACCCAAGCATTTTACAGTCAATACCTTTTATTTCTCAAGCGATATCGAAGTTGTTGATGCGGAAACCAGGTATATCCGCAGCCGCGATAATGCTGCCGGCGGACATGTAAGCAATATTATCCGCTCTCCCATGCCAGGCAAAATTGTAAAAATCCTTGTTGCAGTAGGCGATACTGTCGAAGTTGGCCAAACGGTAATTATCGTCTCGGCTATGAAAATGGAAAGCGAGTTTAAAGCCGCCAAAGCCGGTGTGGTAAGCGAAATTCCCGTTGCCGAAGGCGATACCGTGGATGGAAACCAGGTTTTGGTGGTTATTGAAGATGCTGAGGTGTAATTTCGGAATTTGGAATTCGGATGTTTATAGCTACAAGTCAAGTTTAATACAAGACATGAAACACTGATCCCGATAGCTATCGGGACTGAACTCTTCAAACCCTTAAAACTTCTCAATCTAATCAATCCATTCAATTTCATCAATCTTAATAAAAATACATCACCCAATAATATTACAGAAATGTCGATAGAGAAATTTAAAAAACTGGAAGAAAAAAACCATGTTGCCGAACTTGGTGGCGGGCAGGACCGTATTGACCGCCAGCATGCAGCAAACCGCAAAACAGCCCGCGAACGCCTCAACGACCTGCTTGATCCCGGAACCTTTGTAGAACTCGATAAATTTGTGGTTCACCGCTCACGCGATTTCGGGATGGAGAAAAACCTGATACCTGGCGATGGCGTTGTAACCGGTTATGGCAAAATTGATGGCAGGCTGATGTATGTTTTTGCCCAGGATTTTACGGTATTCGGGGGCACTATGAGCCGTTCCAACGCTGACAAAATCATGAAAATAATGGATCTTGCCATGAAAATGGGTGCTCCGGTTATCGGGCTCAACGATTCAGGAGGGGCCCGTATACAGGAAGGTGTTGAAAGCCTGGCCGGTTACGCCGATATTTTTTACCGCAACGTAATGAGTTCTGGCGTAATACCGCAAATCTCTGCAATACTTGGTCCTTGTGCCGGCGGCGCAGTTTACTCGCCAGCCATTACCGATTTCATCATTATGGTTGAGGATTCAAGTTATATGTTTGTAACCGGTCCTGATGTTATTAAAACCGTTACCCACGAAGAAGTTACCAAGGAAGAACTGGGCGGATCGCTCACACATAACAGCAAAAGCGGCGTTGCACATCTAACTGCAAATGACGATGAACATGCCATGATGATGGTCCGTGAGCTGATGAGTTATCTCCCGTCGAACAATATGGAGGATGCGCCATTTAAAGCCAACACCGACGATATCAACCGCAGCGATGTTAAACTCGACTCCCTTATCCCCGAAGACCCCAACAAACCATACGACATGAAAGAACTCATCAAGGAAGTAGTGGATAACCACAACTTTTTTGAAGTTCAGCCTTTGTATGCCCTGAATATCATTGTTGGATTTGCAAGGCTCGGCGGCCGCAGCGTGGGGATAGTGGCCAACCAGCCACAGGCACTGGCAGGAGTTCTCGATATAAATTCATCAATCAAAGCGGCTCGTTTTGTTCGCTTTTGCGATGCTTTCAACATTCCTTTGATCACGTTGGTGGATGTTCCGGGATTTTTACCTGGCACCAACCAGGAATTCGGGGGAATTATCAAGCACGGCGCCAAGCTGTTATATGCATTCGCCGAAGCTACTGTTCCAAAAGTTACTCTAATTACACGCAAAGCCTATGGTGGAGCCTATGATGTGATGAGCAGTAAACATATCGGAGCAGATATCAACTTCGCATATCCTTCGGCTGAGATTGCTGTTATGGGTGCCGATGGAGCAGTAAGTATCATATTCCGCGATAAACTTAGCGATGAAGCCCGCACAACAGCAGTTGACGAATACCGCGAAACGTTTGCCAATCCTTATAAAGCTGCCGAACAGGGATATATTGATGAAATAATATACCCGCGCGACACTAGGTTCAAACTTATTCAGGCCCTGGAAATGACACAAAACAAACGGAAAACCAATCCTCCAAGGAAACATGGAAATATTCCGCTGTAGTTTGTTTGAAATGAGTTAATAGAAAATGGGAGGCGCTGGTAAAGTCCTCCTTTTTTTATGCCCATCATGATCTTTTCTAATAATGATATGCTTCTATATTCAATACAGGCAAATCCAGCCTGATTTTTCGAAAAAAGCAATTGGCCCGAATCTGTAAAACAAGTTCATTCAGGATAATACCAGTTGAAAATCGATAAACTTTTGAACTTTTTGGATAATTATATTGTTAATGCGTAATAGTCAAAATATACTCTAACCCAAAATTTAGAAAAATGGATGCATCTACTATCAACTGGCTTGCTGTTGTTACCTCAACTGTGGTTTTTTACGCAATCGGCGGACTCTGGTATTCACCCGTACTCTTCGCAAGTGCCTGGATGAAAGAAATCGGTATGACAAAAGATGACGCAAAAAAATCGAGCCTTGGCAAGATCATGACGGTCACTTTCCTATTGTCATTTATCATGGTAACGAACCTTGCCTTTTTCCTGAACGATCCAAAAATAACCACTTCGACCGGAGCTCTTTACGGATTTCTTACTGGTTTTGGCTGGGTATCGATGTCGGTGGCGCTCAATGCATTATACGAACAACGATCGCTGAAATATATCCTTATAAATGCCGGTTACCTCACCATTGGATTTACTGTTTCAGGTCTTATCCTGGGCGCATGGAGGTAGGACAGGGAGACGGGAGGTCGGATTTGCGATGTGGGATGTCGGATATATAAATTAGGGGATAATCCTCAAGACCAGTATTTGGGCATGTTTGGGAAATATTTATATCAATTTTCCGATAACTCAGCCAAGAAAGGTCCCTTAATCCCAATCCCTAAACCCTTATTTTAACCCCTTCCAGTAAGCGTTTTCGGTATTCTTCCGGTTCGTACACATTCGGAACGAAGTTTCCGTCCAACGATGCGTTCGACCATGGCTCCTATCTGTAAAACTTTATCCACATCGAGATTGGTTTCAATTCCCATTTCGTCGAGCATCACAACCAGATCCTCGGTTTGAATAAGGCCGGTGAGCAAAGGATCGGCATAATAATAGGCTCCTGTTCCGGCAACGGGAACTCCATCCACGAAATTGGCCGGCTGCCCTCCTATTCCGCCCATGGTGGATTCGTAATTGGTCATTCCTGCCTGCAGGGCGGCCAGCACATTGGCCAGGCCCCATCCACGGGTGGAATGAAAATGCACTATCTGTTTTTCGGGGCGGCCGATTTTATCCATCAACATGGAATAATACCGATAAACCCTGTCGGGCGATGCGGATCCGTCGTGATCGGCATGTTCCACATCGCTGGCACCGATATCGAACCAACGCTGTGCAAACTCAACAGCCTTTTCCATTTTGGTAGGGCCTTCGATAGGACATCCCCAGATGGTGCTTACCGTACCGTTTACCTTCAACCCGGCGGCTTTTGCCTTTGGTATCCATTCTTCAGCCATTTTCCAATAGTCGGCAAGTGATAGTCCGGAGTTTTTAACATGATGTGATTCGCTTGTGGAAACCATCAGTAGAATCCTGTCGGGGCCCCATCCTTCCTGCCTTGCCTGGATAGCCCGTTCAATCGCCTTTTCGCGTATAGTAACCGCTGTAAAACTTACTTCAGGAAGTTGTTTTGCAATCGTTTTGCTGGCCCTGATCTTTTTCATTAACTCGTCGGCATCTTTAAACTGGGGCATTCCCGAAGGGTTTCCCATATTGGTTACCTCCACATGCCTGAAGCCGGCAAGTACAAGTTGTTCGGTCAGCCACAGCTTTGCAGCCGTTGGAATAAATTTTTCTTCATGCTGGAAACCGTCGCGGACGGTTATATCGCCTATTGTAACTTTCCTGGGGTAATTCATTTTCTGTCGGTTTTGGGGTGAACAGCAATGTGGTTAGTGGTTGGCGGGTTTCCGAAGACCCAAAAAGCCTCTATTTATAGTGCTAATATAATGCAAACTATATATATGTCAGCTATTCATAAACAAATTTTCCTGGAGTTTTGTTTCATGCTCTATTTAAAGTAATGTACCCGTTATCCGGAAATGATAATTTTCGATTTCGCGGCTCTGCATTAAAGGAAAAACACTTCGTTACCCGTGATCTGCGATGAAATACGGATACCGTCAGACTTAGAGGTTCAGGTTAAAAGGAATGGCCGTATAATTGCCGGTTTTGGTCAATTATAAGGCCATTTCCCATTTACAGGCTTCTTCAACAGCATCTTACCTGAAAGGTCGCCAGGGGTTTAGTCGCTGAATAATGATTCAACGGATATGTTCACCTGGGAAAGGTGCAATTTTTTGTTTTCAGCAAAAGAACGGGCATCACTTAACATCCGCCAATGCTCTTTTCCAGTCTTTATGCGGCATCTTTAAATTCGGCAACGTCGTTATACAACTCCTTGGTCTTGCCAAAATATGAGATTATTTTCCCGCTTATGAGACCTGAAATAACAGCTATCGCAACGGTTACGGCAATTCCTTTCAGCTGTGAACCAGCATCAATACCCTGGATAACTACTATTGCGCAAAGGCCGCCGAATATACCGGGCAATCCGTGAAGATTCGATACTCCGCATGTATCCACAATCTTGTGGAAATTTTGTTGTTTGCTTTGAAGAACTGCAAATCCTACTGTCGAGATTACCCCGGCAATCAGGCCTATGATAATGGCCTGCGGATGTGTTGCAAAGTCGCAGGTAGCACCAATGGCAACTCCGCCTGCAAGTGCAGCATTAGCAATATCAGCAATCAGCACTTTTCCTCTCAGTTTAACAGAAACAAAGTAAGTGGCTAATGTTGACCCGCAGAGTGCCAGAAAAACATTCACTACAGTATGAGGTATGGCTTCGATGGGAACAAGGGCCGCGCAGAAACTTGGCCAGAAAACCCACAAAACCATACTGCCCAATACAGAATATTTATCTGTTGTGGCATCTGATTCAATTGGAATCTCCATATCCTTTTTTGATGTAAGTGATATGGCAGCTGCTATACCGAAAAGAGCGCCAAATGAATGAATTACGATTGACCCCCCGGTATCGTATACTTTCCCAACAAAATGAAAATAGTCATTAACCACGACTAATTCATTTAATATGTAGAAAGGGATAAAAATCAGGCCCAGGATCAAATACTGATAAATCTTTATTCTTCCTAAAACTGCCCCGGCGGCGATAAGCAAACTGGCGGCACCAAACTCAGCAAGAATCAGTTGCTCAATTTCGCTCCGTGATTCGAAAATTGCCAGTCCCTTTAATGAAATATAGAGCGGAAGGGCCACACTGACCAGGAGAAAAGTGGCAGTTAATGCCGAGCGTCCGTATTTTTTTACAAATACCATTAAAAATCCAAATCCTATCAACAGCATTGCCATAATATGTATGGCGCGCTCATATTGTTGTATCTGGAGAATGTTTGAAATTTGGCTTCCATCCATGCTTTGTGCAAATAAAGCCGGCGAGCCGAAAAGGATGAGAAGGATGACAGAAAAGAAACGGTAAAAGAGTTTGCGGTTTTTCATAGGTCTTTTAGTTTGGTTGTATAATTAGGAAAGTAGTTTTGACTTCATTAACCAAATAATCACTAATTAATTCACTTATAATTTATCAGTGCTGCACTGATATTTTTTCTAAGTGAAGACGCAAATGTATCAAAATACTTATTCAATAAATATTTGAAAAAAATAATTTAGTTTTGGGAATTGTGAAGTTTTGTTTTATGCCTTCTGTTTTATTACTTCCTGTATATCAATGTTTTGCTATATTTTAATAAACTATTTTTCAAAATCTGCATTTATTATATTTAGCTTTTTAAATGCGTTAAACAGGCAAAAACGCAGAATTTTCTTTCCTGAAAAGCAAAAAACCTCAAATTTACATTTGAGGCTGCACCATTTTTTCCGAATAAGTTAACCCGGGGCAAAGATTGTTTACCCGGCAATTTGAAAATCCCTTTATTGAATGATTAATTCATTAGGAACCTCATTAAAGCAAATCGGTTGAGTTTAAAATTTCATTTCCGGTATTTCGCCTTCAACTAAAAGAGGAGCGGTTGTTGCTTTTACGATATCCTCCACACTCACCCCCGGAGCTCTTTCCACCAGTTTAAATCCGTTTTCGGTTACATCAATCACGGCCAGGTCGGAGACAATACGTTTAACGCATTTTATACCGGTAAGCGGCAAAGTGCACTTTTTCAGCAGTTTCGATTCGCCGTCCTTACTGCAATGCTGCATGGCAACAATAATATTTTGCGCTGAAGCTACCAGGTCCATGGCTCCGCCCATCCCTTTAACCATTTTACCGGGAATTTTCCAGCTGGCAATATCGCCCTGGTCGGTTACTTCGAACGCTCCGAGAACCGTCAGGTCAACATGACCACCACGGATCATGGCGAAACTCATCGAAGAATCGAAAAATGATGATCCATCCACTACGGTAACAGTTTGCTTGCCCGCGTTTATAAGATCGGCATCCACTTCGTGAGGATACGGGAAAGGTCCCATGCCAAGGATCCCGTTTTCGGACTGTAGTACAACCTGCATTCCTTCGGGAATATAGTTTGCCACCAGTGTCGGGATTCCGATACCAAGGTTAACATAATAGCCATCGCGAAGTTCGCGGGCTATGCGGTGGGCGATTTGTTCTTTTGTTAAAGCCATTTTTATTTTGGATTTCGGATTTCGGATGTTGGATTTCGGATTTATTTGTGTTACATGCCTAAATTATAAAATTAACGGAAGTATTTCCGAACCGGATACTAATCCGAATTCCGAAATCGCAAATCCCAAATTACTCCCTCACTGTAACCCTCTCAATCCTTTTCTCATAATTCGAGCCCTGGAAAATTCTCTGAACAAATATACCCGGAGTATGAATAAAATTAGGATCGAGAGTTCCGGCCGGAACCAGTTCTTCAACCTCAGCCACTGTAATTTTTCCAGCCATAGCCATGGGATGATTAAAGTTGTTTGCAGTTTGTTTATATACCAGGTTTCCCATGGTGTCGCCTTTCCATGCTTTTACAAATGCGAAATCAGCCGTCAGAGCCGTTTCGAGCAGGTGGGGTTTACCGTTGAATTCACGAATCTCCTTGCCTTCGGCTACTTCGGTTCCAGCTCCTGCAGGTAAAAACAAGGCAGGAATCCCGGCACCCCCGGCACGGCATCGTTCAGCCAAAGTGCCTTGCGGGATGAGTTCCACTTCGAGTTCACCATTCAGCAATTGCCTCTCAAATTCAGAGTTTTCGCCTACATACGACGATATCATTTTTTGTACCTGCTTGGTTTTCAACAAGATTCCAAGTCCAAAATCGTCGATCCCGGCATTGTTCGAAATGCAGGTTAATCCTTTTACACCGCTTTCGGCCAGCGCCCTAATTGCATTTTCGGGAATTCCGCAAAGGCCAAAGCCCCCGACCATCAAAGTCATTCCATCTTGTACCCCGGCAATAGCTTCGGCAGCATTTTTTACAACCTTATTCATATTTCTGTATTTGATTATGAAAGTAAACAAAAACCTGGTTCAATGGGGATATAATTCTCAACAAATATAAATATTTGTCATTCTAATCTCTATTCCCCGTTTTTTTCTATTTCCTTAGCCTGTTTCCGAAAAAGTCCCCTACTACGTCATTAAAATGTTCTTTATAATCGATGAGGGTGAAATGGCTCGAATTTGGAAGAATCCATAAATAAGCCCCCGGGATAGATTCAGCAATCAGGAGCGTATGCCGCGGCAGGATAATGTCATGGTCGCCCCCGATAACAAGAGTGGGGCATTTGATCTGGTGCAACTGCTCAAGGGTTATATGCGGCTCAAAAGTATCAAGTTTTACGAGTTTCCTGGTTTTGATAATATCAGGTGTTTGCGGCATTTTGCATAAAGTATCGTAAAAATTTAGACCCCACATATAATCAGCAGCACTTATTGCAGTGCTGTCGGGCCATAAGTTGGCCCCGGTTATAGCTAGCTTTTTCACTTTTTCGGGGTGGCGAATAGCTAGTAATAAGCCGTTAATACCGCCATCGCTCCATCCCAACACATTACACGAATCGATATGCAGCTTGTTGAGCAATGCGCTGAAATCATCAGCCATCATTTCGAAACTCAGCGAATCGCCGGGGTCTGTTGATTTCCCCTGTGCCCTGCTGTCGACTGCAATAACCTGGTAAAGAGCAGAGAAGTATGGGATCTGGTGCATGAAACTGCTGATGGATCCTCCGTTGCCGTGAATCATAAGCAAGGGTTCCCCTTTCCCATAAATTTCATAATACATTTTAATCCCGTTTACATCCGCGTATTCCCCTACGGTTTCATTTCCCCCGAACGAAGTAGTATCGAACGGCGAAATTGCCGGTGACTGGGCCAGTGAGAATCCAAAAGCGGCCACCGAAAGAAACAGGAATAGGGAGATCTTTATAATATTCATCCGTAATTTTTATTTATTTAAAAACGTCCAAAGCTAATCGTTTTGCTTCTGACAGAGAATTATCGTTCACATTGCAGTCAAGCTGGTTTTTCCGGCACCAATCAACCAGTTTCAGGGTATCGAGGTTCCCCAGCAATTCGTACCCGGTCATCGGGCAACCACCGAAACCACCAATGGCGCTTTCAAAATTCCTCATTCCGCCACGCCAGGCAGCTTCCACTTTATCCTGCCAGTCGTGAGGGTTTGTATGGAGATGAATTCCCAGGCTGGCTTCCGGAAATGATGTAATCCATTCGGAGCAAACCCGTTCAATAGTTCCTGGGGTTCCCTCACCTGTTATATCCGAAAATACAAGGTCACGGATTCCCTCGGCGTAAATTGTTTTAACCGCATGCATAACAACTTCGTCATCCCAGGCATCACCATAGGGATTGCCAAACGCCATAGTAACATACACCCTGAGTTCTTTCTGCGAATCTTCGCAAATTCTTTTCAAATCCAGCATGGTTTGCCATGCCGCTTCCGGGGAAGTATTGAGGTTCCGTTTCAGGAATGTTGGGGAAACGGAATAGGGATAAGCCATAATTTTAACTTTGGAGACTGCTGCAGCCATATGGCCACCTTGTACATTTCCTACCAGAACCATAAGCTTTGAAATTGAATCTGCAGTATTAAGCAAAGAAATAACCTTTTCTGTGTCTGCCATTTGTGGAACCATTTTCGGAGAAACAAAGCTTCCGGCATCTACTGTTCTAAATCCACATTTGAGCAGAAGATTAATATAGTCTGATTTTATACTGGTGGGAATAGTCCTGGTAAAGCCCTGAATAGCATCCCGAGCAGTTTCTGTAATATAAATCAGTCGGTCATTGCTCATTTCACGATCTTAGTAAACAACAAATACACTTTTCTCAAACTCAAACAGCATAACCTTCTTTTTAGTGTCCCTCCATGAACTCAGTGCCTCAGTGGTTTATTCTCACCACTAAGGCACTAAGAGCACTTAGCTACACTTAGAATTTTATTAACATAACTCAACATCCTATATACCTCGAAATCACCATCCTCTGTATCTCCGAGGTTCCTTCACCTATTTGCAGAAGGCGCTGGTCGCGGTAGAAGCGTTCGATGGGGTAGTCTTTCATCAGGCCATATCCGCCATGAATTTGAACGGCTTCGTCGGTGACTTCCTTGGCTATTTCGGAACAATACAGTTTCGACATGGCTGCTTCCTTGGCAAAAGGCAAATGATTATCCTTAAGCCAGCAGGCTTTATACAGGAGCGTGCGGGCCAGTTCGATTTTGGTGGCCATATCGGCAAGTTTAAACCCTATGGCCTGGAATCTGGCAATGGCCTGGCCGAATTGCTTGCGTTCCTGCGCATAACTGAGCGCCATTTCGAAAGCTCCCTGCGCACAACCAAGTCCCATGGCCGCTATTGACAGACGTCCGTTATCGAGCGTACTGAGCATGATTTTTGAGCCATCACCAACATTGCCAAGTATGTTCTCATAGGGTACCCGGCATTCGTCGAAGAAAAGCTCGGCGGTATCGCTGGCCCTCCACATCATTTTGCCATGCATGGCTCGTCGGGTGAAACCGGGAGTATCCTTTTCGACTATTATGGTGGTAAATTCTTTCTTGCCGTTCGTTTCGCCGGTAACGGCCTGTACCGTAACTCCTGCAGAAATATCGGAAGCTCCGTTGGTTATAAATATTTTGGAGCCGGTAATCACCCATTCGCCGTTTTCGACGTAGGCCCGGGTGCGTGTTCCGCGCGAATCGCTGCCGGCATCGGGTTCGGTTAGGCCGAAAGCCCACATGGCTTCGCCTGTACAAAGCGGCGGAAGGTATTTCTGCTTTTGTTTTTCAGTACCGTAATAAAACAACGGCCCTATTCCCAGCGAATTATGCGCTGCAATGGTTGCCGCCTGCGACCCGTCGACACGTGCAAGCTCCTCAACAGCAATTATATACGATAATGTATCCATACCATGACCACCATATTCAACTGGCGTGCTGAGCCCGAACAACCCCAGCCGGCCCATACTGAGCGTGATTTCGGGCGAAAACCGTCCTTCATCATCCAGTTCTCGGGCTATGGGTTTGATTTCGCGCTCGGCAAAATCGCGGACTGCTTTGCGGATACTTTCTTGTTCTTCGGTAAGGTGAAAATCCATTGTGCTATAGGGTTTGATGGGTTATTTTAAATGATTTTGTTTCTGGACTTAAAGTTAGATATAGTTATGGGACGAGGGGCGGGGTACGGGAGACGACCAAAAAAGCAATTTTTTATATGTGGGTGTTGTTGTTTTGAGATTTTTGTTTTACCATTTTCGGGCTTATCGCGGTTAAAGTATTTGAAAATCAAAGCTTTTTCATTCGGTTTTGGCATTGATCGATAAAGTTATCCAGACGATCCACAACAACAAATTCATAGATAAAGCTATCAGGGGGAACCAGAATGACAGAATGGTTGATACCGCATAAACTGCGAGCCCCATTTGAGTTGTCCGGCGTATACCGTATATAAGTTCCACATCAACACTATGATGCAGTAGCAATTTAGGTTTAATTACTGTTTTCAGAAGCAGGATCCAGCCAATACAATTTACAACCCCGCCGAAACAATAAAAAGCAATTGCTGGTTTTGCATATTCAGTGCCAATATATTGAGCCAGTAAAGCCGTTGGGAATGGCATAAAGGTAATGGTAAGCAGCAGGAATCCATTGGCATACAGGAACGTACGCGATGATTTCTCGAGTGCGTTAAACAAATAATGGTGATTTACCCACGAAACAAGGATGATGCCAAAGCTTAAAATAAACGCAAAATACGAGGGCCAAAGCTGATAAAGGCCTTTCCATAAATCGTCAACCGAATGTATGGAAGCATAAGGCGGCACCTTAATTTCAAGGATCAGCAGCGTAATTGCAATAGCAAAAACCCCGTCGCTGAAAGCTTCAATCCGGGCATTCTCTTTCATAAATATGTTCTTTTTGTTAATAATCTATTTGATGCATCAAGGACAAATGCCTTATGAATTGCAAAAAACAATCCTTACTAGCAATTCCCGGGTGTATAACAATCCAGGGCATTTCAGGTTTCAAACCACGGCAGATAAATGTACCAGTGCCATATTGCTGTCGACCAGGTCGCCGGTTGTAATATTAACCTTATCCACAACGGCATCGGCAGGGCTCTGTATATTGTTCTCCATTTTCATGGCTTCCACAACCAGCAGGAGGTCGCCTTTTGTTACAATATCGCCTGGCTTAACCAAAACCTTAATCACTTTCCCGGGCATAGGCGAAGTAATATTGCTTCCACCTTCGCCTACTGATGCTTTTTCTGTATTAAACTCCGCCGGGGCCCGTAGCAGATCTTTCCTTATTATGTTAAACGTTTGTGTATTGCAGGATACACTCATTAAACCGGGCTCAGGATGCGAAACAAATGCTGTATAGGGCTCGCCATCGAGTTGAATTTCAATTTGCTGGCTTTCTCTTTTTTCTTCAAACCAAACCTGCATCTTTTTACCGTCAAGTTCAACAATAAGTTCATTTTCAGCCTGTTTAAGTATGCGGGAATGGTAATTTTTACCTTCCAGTTCTAATTCCGGTTGCATGAGAAGCCGCCAGTACCCTATTTTATTCCAGATGGATTGTGTTTCCATCATTAATGAATTTTGACGGTCTATTGAAACCAGCGCAATTGCCAGCAATAACGCTTCCGGGACTGATTTCCTGTCTTTTTCAATTCCAGCCAGTAAGAAATCGGTATGCTCGGCACAGAATTTTGTTGAAATAGTATTATTTATAAAATCCTTATTTTGCAAAATGGCAAACAGGTAGCTGATGTTATTTTTGATTCCATGTATTCCATAATTCTGCAAGGCATCAATCATATGGAACCTGGCATCTTCACGGGTTTTTCCATGAGTGATCAGTTTTGCGATCATTGGATCGAAAAAACTGCTGACCTGGTAAGGCTTGTTCATGGCATCATCCACACGGATGAAATCTCCTTCGGGTTTCTGGTAAAGCGAAAGATGCCCCGGCGACGGCAGAAAATTATTGGCAGGATCTTCGGCATAAATACGGCATTCGATAGCATGTCCCGACTGCTGAAGCTCATTCTGTTTCAACCGGAGTTTCTCGCCTGAAGCCACGTAAAGCTGTTCCTCAACAATATCGATTCCTGTAGTAAGCTCTGTAACAGGATGTTCAACCTGTATGCGTGTGTTCATTTCAAGGAAATAGAAACCGAGGTCCTTATCAACAAGAAATTCAATTGTTCCGGCACCTGAGTAACTGATGGCTTTCCCGATTGCCACGGCTGCTTCTCCCATCCGTAATCGTAGTTCGGGTGTAAGTGTGGGCGAAGGAGCTTCTTCGATAATTTTCTGGTAGCGGCGCTGTATGGTACATTCACGTTCGAAAAGGTGTACGACGTTCCCGAAATTATCTCCCAATATCTGGAATTCAATATGGCGGGGTTCGGCCAGGTACTTTTCAACATAAACTGTTCCGTCGGCAAAGTAATTCAATGCTTCGCGCGAAGCGGCTTCTAAAGCTTCGGCCAGGCTGGCTTTATCATTTACGATCCGCATCCCTTTACCTCCGCCTCCACCAGCGGCTTTTACCAGGACAGGGAAACCAATTTCATCAACCTGGCCAAGAATCGCAGCAGTAGTACCTGAAATTCCTTTTGTTACCGGGACCCCGATAGAGGATACGAAATTGCGGGCTTCTACCTTATTCCCCATTATTTCCATAACCTGAGCTTCAGGGCCGACAAAAATGATCCCGGCTTCGTTACAGGCTTTGACAAGTGTTGGATTTTCCGAAAGAAAACCATAACCCGGGTGTAAAGCATCACAATGGCTGCTTTTGGCTATATGAATAATTGCCCGGATATTCAAATAGGTTTCGGAAAGCTCTGATTTACCTATACAATACGCTTCATCAGCAAAACTATGATGAAGGCTGCTTTTATCGATTTCGGAATAAATAGCTACTGTCCTGATACCCAATTTTCTTGCTGTCCCGATAATACGTACAGCTATTTCACCACGGTTTGCTATTAATAGTTTCTTAATCATTTTTGATTTCGGATTTCGGAATGCGGATTTCGGAATTAATTTTCAAGTTTCTTTTTGGCGGTTTTTATTGAAGAGACAATTATAGCTAATATCTCTGATGCTTCCTGTTTTAGTGCTTCTGTTTGTTCTGGCATTGCAAGATCGGCCTCAATAATCAGTTCAAGCCAAAAAACAGTTTCGTCGCATTCTTCTTCAGCGATTCCCAATTTAGCAATGAAATCTTTCAGCGACTTGCCCCTGCCGGCTGCCCTGTAATTTGCCGCAGTTGAAGTTGAAGATTTAATGAGCTGATATGCTATTACTTTACTTTCCTGTGACAGGGGAAAAGCTTTAGTAAGTTTGATAATTTCAAGCGCCATCTTCATTGTCCGCTTGTACATATCAATTTTATCCATTTTGAAAAGTATTAAGGATATAACCTTTTAAAGTGACTCATTGTAACATTTAAAATCCGAAATCCGCATTCCGAAATCCGAAATTATAATATTAACCAACCCACTTCGGAGGCCTTTTCTCCAGGAACGCCGCCATCCCTTCCTGACCTTCATCGGAAGCACGGATTTCGGCTATCATTTTTGCCGTATAGGTAAGCGCTTCATCAAGATCAATGTGGTTTACCACCGTGTTGATCAGGTTTTTACAATGTGTAATAGCAGCAGGCCCGCTGGTTAAGAGCATCTGAACCATTTGTTCAACATAATCGTCGACCTGGCCGGCGGGAAGTGATTTATTCACGAGTTTATATTTTTCAGCTTCCTGGCCATCAATCCGCCTACCGGTAAGCATCAACTCTCGGGCACCGTATTCGCCAACACGTTTGATAACATATGGCGAAATACATGCAGGAACTATACCGATTTTTACTTCGCTGAGCGAGAATACGGTTTCGTTATCGCAAACAGCCATATCGCAGGCTGCAAGCAGGCCATTAGCCCCTCCGATAGCTGCCCCATGAACCACAGCAATAGTCGGTTTCGGCGAAGAATAAATGGCATAAAAACACTTCGACAGGCGGTAGCTCTCAGCGTAATTCTGATCGTAACCGTATTTCGAAACATCGCGCATCCAGTTCAGGTCGGCACCGGCGCAAAAGGATTTTCCTTCACCTTTGAGGATAATAACACGGATATCTTCCATTTTCCCTGCTTTTTGGAAAGCATCAGTCAATTCAGCAATCATTACCTCGTTGAATGCATTCCGTATATCGGGACGGTTTAGGAGGATGTTGGCAATTCCATTGCCTGTTTCGAGTTTAATTGTTTTATAATCAGTCATTTTGTGAGTTTTATGATAAAACTAAGTAATTCAAAATGCAAAATTTAAGATTCAAAATTCAAAATTTTGACCCCCGGCTTCACATTCAACATCCGATCTGACACTCTGTATTTTTCTCCTTATCGCCCCCTTCTCCTTGTCTCCCCTTCCCCTTGTCCCAATTACATCCTGAATATTCCGTACTTCGTTTCTTCCCATTGTTTGTTCAGGGAGGCGGCTATTCCCATGGCCAGGACTTTTCGGGTGTCAACTGGGTCGATAATGCCATCGTCCCAGAGCCGGGCCGTGCTGTAATAAGAAGAACCTTCTTCCTCGTATTTTTTCAAGATCGAATTGCGCATTTCATCACGCTCAGCATCAGCAAGTGTGAGTCCTTTTGCTTTAAGCTGATCCTCTTTCACTGTGATAAGTACACCTGCAGCCTGCTCGCCTCCCATCACACTGATTTTCGAATTGGGCCACATAAAGAGGAGGCGCGGCTCGTAAGCACGGCCGGCCATGGCATAGTTGCCTGCACCAAACGAACCGCCGAAAACCACGGTAAATTTCGGCACCCTGGCATTAGCCACAGCATGAACGAGTTTTGCCCCATCGCGGGCAATGCCACGGCGTTCGTATTCCTTGCCTACAATAAATCCTGTAATATTCTGCAGAAATAAGATCGGCACATTCCGCGAAGTACAGAGTTCGATAAAATGTGCTCCTTTAAGTGCAGTTTCTGAAAACAAGACCCCGTTACTGGCAAGTATTCCCACCGGCATTCCCATAATATGGGCAAAACCGGTTACAATGGTAGGAGCATATTTTGCCTTGAATTCGTGAAAACGGCTGCCATCAACCATTCGTGCAATTATTTCGTGCACATCAACCGGTTTTCGCAGATCGATAGGGGCAATTCCATAGAGTTCGGAAGGATCGTAAAAGGGTTCCTCAATAGCTGCAAATTCAAGGAGTTGCTTCGAAGGTTTGCGAAGCGTCGAAAAGATATCACGGCAGATCTGGAGTGCATGGCTGTCGTTCTCGGCTAAATGATCGGCAACGCCTGAGATGGAAGTATGCACTTCGGCCCCGCCAAGTTCTTCGGCAGTAACCTCCTCGCCGGTTGCGGCCTTTACCAAAGGAGGGCCACCGATAAATATGGTTCCCTGGTTCCGGACAATGATCACCTCATCGCTCATAGCCGGGACATAGGCGCCTCCTGCAGTGCAGGAACCCATCACAACGGAAATCTGGGGAATTCCTTCGGCCGACATCCGAGCCTGGTTGAAAAAGAAACGTCCGAAATCGTACTTATCAGGAAACACATTAGCCTGTTCAGGCAGAAAAACGCCGCCCGAATCAACAAGGTAAACACACGGAAGATGGTTTTCCATGGCAATTTCCTGCGCCCTGACATGCTTTTTGATGGTTTCGGCAATATATGTTCCGCCTTTTACAGTGGCATCGTTGGCAACAATCATAGCCTCGCGGCCATGAATTACACCAATGCCGGTGATTATCCCGGCCGAAGGAAATCCGTTATCGAACATTCCGTATGCAGCCATTACTGATAGCTCCAGGAACGGCGTATTGGGATCGATCAGCCGATCGATACGCTCGCGGGCAAGGAGTTTGCCTCTTTCCTTATGCCGGCTCACAAGGGCGGCAGGTGAACCATTTACAACAGAATTCAGCCTGTCTCGGTATTGCTGCATAATCTGCCCGTAGGCTTCCAGATTCGCCGCATATTCGGGAGTATGGATGTTTATTTTTGACTCGATCCTGTACAAGATACTACGCTTTAAATGAGTTGAATACAAAAATATTATATTGAGCAGCAAATGCAGCTTTGCAACATAATAAAACCTAAATTACAAATAAATCCGGTATGGAAAGCAAAGAGAAGTTAAATATTCGGAAAGAGCCCCGTTGGTGGAAGGTGGATCAGTCCCGTTTTTAGTAATTTCATCCTTCATTTTCTGCAATTCGTCGGAAAAATATTTCTGTTTCTAAAACGTTGCCCCAATTTTGCTTCATCAAACAAAAACATTTCTTTATGAAGCATCTATTGATTATAACGATCGCCATCCTTTTTTCCGGAATCGTAAAAGCGCAACAGGGACAAACTATCCGCGGGCATGTAACCGATAAAGATTCGAAAACACCACTTCCAGGTGCCACAGTTGTTCTGCTTAATGTTCAGCCACTTACCGGCACTATATCTGACCAGGAAGGTGATTTCAGGCTTAGCAATGTAAAACTTGGCCGACAGGATCTGCAGGTAACTTACCTGGGATACAAACCAGCAACTTTCCAGGGAATTATAGTGAATTCGGTAAAAGAAATTGTCCTTGAAGTTGAACTTGAACAAAACGTGATTATAGGAAATGGCGTTGTAATAACAGCAAAGGCCCACAAAGACGAAACACACAACCAAATGGCAACCGTGAGTGCCCGTACTTTCACAGTCGAAGAAACCGAAAAATATGCCGGAAGCCGTGGCGATGTTGCCCGCATGGCAATGAATTTTGCCGGTGTTTCGTCGGCTAACGATCAACGTAACGATATTATTATCAGGGGCAACTCTCCCAGCGGTTTACTTTGGAGGCTCGAAGATGTGGATATCCCAAACCCTAACCATTTTGCCGAAAACGGAACAACCGGCGGTCCTGTAGGCATGCTTAATAACAACGTGCTTCAAAACAGCGACTTCTTTACAGGTGCCTTTCCCGCACAATATGGTAATGCACTTAGCGGGGTTTTCGACCTCAATATGCGCAATGGTAACAACCAGAAGCACGAGCAGCTTTTCCAGGTAGGCTTCAACGGGTTCGAAGCCGGTGCCGAAGGTCCGTTCAGTAAAAACCATAAAGCTTCGTATCTGGCTAATTTTCGTTATTCAACGCTTCAACTCATGGAGGGTGTTATCAACCTGGGTACAACCGGGATCCCAAAATACCAGGACCTGACATTCAAGCTTAATTTCCCTCTTAAAAAAGGAAGGATAACCGTTTTCGGGCTTGGCGGTAACAGCGAGATAGCTATGCTCGACAGCCAGAACGGCAATCAGCAGGATCTGTATTCAGGTGAAGGACAGGATTTACGAAATCGCTCCAAAATGGGAGCTACAGGAATTTCGTATACCCGCTTCATGAATGAGCATGCCTATTTTAAACTGATGCTTTCCGGTTTTTACCAGAATGGCGGCACCACCATCGATACCCTTGATATAAGCGGACTGCCACACCCGAATATCGACCATAGTTATGCCGAATTCCGGACATCGCTGAGCGGTTATATTAACTCAAAGTATAACAGCCATTTAACTGTAAGAGGAGGATTCCAGATAGACCGTATGGGGTTCGACCTTCTCACCAAAATTTACAGCAACGAGTCGCAATGGATGCGTGCCATGATCGACGACAGTAAGGGGCTGGGTGAAGGTGTTACCCTCTACCAGCCTTATGCACAGGCTACCTATCGTTTTAACGATAAATTCAGTATGGTGCCAGGCCTGCATTTCAGTTATATCGACCTCAATAGCTCTGCATCACTTGAACCCCGTTTAGGCCTGAACTGGCAGCTTAACGGGAAACAAAAAATCAGCTTTGGGTACGGCCTGCATTCACGCTCCCAAACTTTATCAACCTATTTCCTCGGAACACAGATGGCGGATGGTTCACTTATCGAAACCAATACCGGTCTTGGATTTACGAAATCGCACCAGTTCATATTAGGGTATAATAATTCCATAACCGAAAACACCCGTATAAAGGCAGAAGTATACTATCAATATCTGTTTGACGTGCCCGTGGAAACAGCCAGTACCTCGTTCAGCATGCTGAATACGGGTGCCGGATGGGGAGTGGCAGCCCGGGACAGCCTGTTAAATAAAGGAACCGGGAAAAACTACGGGCTGGAGCTGACGGTTGAGCGCTTCTTCAGTAAAAACATCTATTACCTGGCCACAGTATCTCTCTTCGAATCCAAATACAAGGGCAGTGACGGTATAGAGCGCAATACAGCATTCAACGGAAACTATGTTGTGAATGCATTGCTTGGTAAAGAGTTCCCGATTAACGGTAAATCAGCTTTCAACATCGACTTTAAGATGACAGTTGCCGGGGGCAGCTATTACACACCGGTCGACCTGCAGGCCTCTCAGGCAGCTAACACGACGAAGTATGACGATTCAAAAGCATATAGTGAGAAATTCGATCCGTATTTCAAGGCCGATATCAAATTTGGGTACAGGCTCAACTGGCGTAAAGTGTCGCAGGAGTGGGTATTCTACATCGAGAATTTTACTAACCACCAGAACATCTTGATGCAAACCTACAGCCAATCGAAAAATGAAGTAACAAATGTGTATCAGCTCGGGTTTTTCCCGATGATGCAATACAGGATTCATTTCTAATGTAATACCTGATCCGAAAATTAACGAAAAAGGGAATAAACCTTTACTAAACATTATCCTTTTGGAATTGAATATGCAGAGGGATAAAAATTGAAGTAAACATTAATTTTTATAGTTTAGCACTTACTATATTTTGAAACAGGGAAATGAAATCCACTAATCAGCAAAACATCGATTGCATACCGGTACTGGATCAGCGCAAAACCCAGTGGCGCGAATTCACAATACGGTTTATAGGAATTACGGTTATTTCTGCTGTATCTGTATTTATCGATTTTGGATATTCACAGGGCGATGCGGGATTCCTGAAAGCATTCCTGGTATCATTTATCCGTACAGCATTAATATGGAACGGTAGTATGATGATCATACAGTTTGCGGTGAACCGCTACCCGGTTTTTAAGGAAACATCAAAACTCCTTGCTTTTCAGGTTATTGCACTTTGCAGTTTTGTGCTTTTAGTCGAATTAAGTGAAATATTTACTGTTGAGCATTACCTGAAAATTCCGATGAGCTATTCCGAAAAAAGAATACTTATTATCGGTTCGTTGCTGATAACGTTTATGATCAGTTCAATTTATGCTTCAGTGGCTTTTTTCATTCAATGGAAAGAAAATCTTTTGCGAACGCAGGCTCTCGAAAAAGCTAACCTTGAAGCACGATACGATACCCTTCGTAACCAGGTAAATCCGCATTTCCTTTTCAACAGCCTGAATACCTTGCTCATGCTGGTGAATGACAACCCTGTTGCATCGCGTTATGTCGAAAGCATCTCCGAAATCATGCGCTATATGTTGCAGTCACGCGATAAAGATGCTGTTTTGCTTCGCGATGAACTGAAAATTGCCCTCGATTATGTTTTTGTTCAGCAAAGCCGGTTCGGGGATAAACTGAAGGTTGAATTTTATGTTCCCGAAAGGTATTATCATTATGCGGTCCCACCCCTGGCACTGCAAATGTTGCTGGAAAATTCTATTAAACATAATGTCGTTTCGAAGGAAGACCCTTTACTTATTAAAGTGTACATTTCGGATGATGGATACATGGTTATCGAAAACACCATAAAGGCTAAAATTGATAAAGATCCGTCTACGGGAGTAGGTCTTGCC
>CAISRK010000178.1 GCA_903887815.1 uncultured Bacteroidales bacterium
ACGCTTGCGTCAGGCATGTATGCTGTGATACGTAAAGTGACAATTTCAGAAAAGAAACAATCGGTTGAGGTTGATGATATTAAAGTTTTCAGATAGATTCCATGTAAAACTTCACAATACATACCCAACCGTTCACCTTTAAAATACGTATAACAATTATGAGTAGTTTATCCGCTTCATTATCTCACTTCTCAAGGATCAGTCTTGAAGAGATGGATAATGTAAAACTGCTCGACAGGATTGATACGAAGTTTATTGTTCACGAAAATCAATTACCGGAATTTCTTGATGCGGTTGCCACAAATTACGATTTACTTGTAATTGATGGCAACTGGTCGCATCCCTACGAAACACTGTATTTTGATACCCCGGGTTTTCAGCTTTATTTTATGCATCACAACGGCAAACGTAACAGGTACAAACTCCGTAGCCGTAAGTATGTGAACTCGGGTATCAGCTACTTCGAGATTAAAACCAAAACCAATACCAGCCGCACTGTTAAGCACCGGATGAAAGTTGATGTGTTCCCCGAGTTGATCGATTCAACCTTGATTGAATATATAAGCAAACATACCCCGGGTGATCCGCAAACGTATGTTCCTTCGCTGAGGGTGTTTTTCGACAGAATTACTTTAGTTAACAGGGTTGACAGGGAGCGACTTACATTTGATACCAATCTCCGCTATCAGAATAATGGGAGCGAGATAGCCATTGAGGATATTGTGATTGCCGAGATTAAGCAGGAAAAACATTCGGTTTCGCCATTTGCTCAATTTATGAAGATACACAGGCAACGATCGCATTATATAAGCAAATACTGCCTGGGCATCACCCGTATGAACAGCAGCATAAAAACCAACCTGTTCAAACATAAGCTCGACATGTTAAAAAAGATGGGATATGATTTATAGTAAACAAGTACTGGCGTTAGTTCTGATTATTGGTGTATTGATGGGTTTTGCACCCATACAGGCCCAGGTAAGCCAGCAAAACCAGGGTGGAACGGCTATAGCTGCAAGTACCGGAACCACTAATGTCGATGCTTCAAACAGCTATAGCAAGGACAAAGAAACGGTAACCATCAGCAAGCGGTTTGCATATTGCATTGCGATCGACATAATCACTATGCTCCTTATTTTCGGACTGATCTATTTCCCAAATTACAGGAATAAGGAATTCATGTTCACATTTTTCCTGTTTAACATCATTATCTTCATCATTACGTTTGTATTAAATAAGACCAATATTTCGATGGGGGCAGCCTTTGGATTGTTTGCTGTTTTTTCGATGCTCCGTTACCGGACCGAAGGTATTTCGATGAAAGAAATGACCTACCTTCTGATTGCCATCGCGCTGGGTTTGATAAATGCAATCGGGTTACATATTGTACCCATATTGGTTTTTAATGCCATATTTATTGCTTTTATTTTTGTTCTCGATCATCCTATGGTTTTCAAACAGGAGTATTCGAAAACCGTTATTTATGAGAATATTGAATATATTAAACCCGAAAACCAGGCGTTGCTGCTCGAAGATTTACGTAAGCGGACCGGGTATAATATTCACAGGTATTCGGTTGTATCGTTCGATTTTCTGAAAGATGCCACGAATATTACTATCTATTATTACAAGCAATAAACGGTTAGCTATGGTGAGTAAGGCAACCCGTTTCCTCGTATTTGCGGCTTTTATAGGTGGTTTCCTCTTTATGGAACCCGCTCTTGGCCAGGTAAACGATGCGGGATTATGGACTTCCGTCACAGTTGCGACTAAAGTGGTAAAAAGGCTGGATGCGAGCCTGACCCAGGAATTCCGTTTCTGCGAAAATATTACCGAACTGGGTGTAAGCTATACGGAAGCAAGCCTTGAGTATAAAATAAACAAGCATTTCCAACTTGAAGCCTTATATAGGTTCAGCCAGAAAAAAAGAGTTGATGATTACTATGGATTTAAACACCGGTTTAGCGCTGCTGTTAAATACAGCAAAAAGGTAAAACCATTTGAGATCAAATGCCGTTGTCTTGTTCAGGACGAATATTCGGATATAGGCCGTGCTTCGAACGGTGGTATTGCCGAATTTTACTGGCGGAATAAACTTGGAGTTAGCTTGGATACCAAAAAAGCCATTTCCCCTTATTTATCTGTTGAACTCTTCTCGCCGCTTAACTATCCCCGAACTG
>CAISRK010000179.1 GCA_903887815.1 uncultured Bacteroidales bacterium
GTGACTGGAGTTCAGACGTGTGCTCTTCCGATCTATTGTATCCCGATGGCGCTCCCCCTGCTAAAACAGGTTCCCCCGGCGATGGAGGTCTCTGTACCGAATGCCATGGAGGTTCAGGCTCGACGACCGCTGGCCTGATAACTTCAAATATCCCTACAGGGGGGTATGTACCAGGCACAACATACACGATTACTGCTACCAATCCGCTTTCCGGAACAGCAAAAATGGGTTTCGAGGTTTCACCGCAGAATATATCCGGGACTCAACTTGGAACTCTTATTGCAGGACCAGGAAACCAACTTGTAGGAAGCGACAAATATGTAACTCATCTTCTTGCAAACAATACAACCAACACCTGGACATTCAGTTGGGTTGCCCCTGCTGCCGGAACCGGGGCTGTGACATTTTACGGTGCATTCGTAAGGGGACATCCGGGTCCGGTAACAAAGAGCACACTCACCGTTCAAGAAGCTGTAAGTTTACCCGAAGCAGCAGGAGCCATCAGCGGTCCATCGTCAGTGTGCAAAAACAATAGCGAAAGCTATTCGGTAGGAACAATTGCAGGAGCCACAAATTATGTATGGGTTGCTCCTTCTGGCGCATCTATTGTAAGCGGACAGGGTACTACTTCGGTGAACGTTTCCTTTGGCCCTTCAGCCACATCAGGGGCAATATCTGTAAATGGCAGTAATACTGCAGGCAGTGGAACACCTTCCCTGCTGGCAATAGCAGTCAATACCATTCCTGATGTTCCTGCAACGCCACAGGGACCTGCGAATGTAAATCTCGAAAATACTGCGACAAGCAGTTATTCAACAACAGGAGTTGCTTCACTATTCAGCTGGCAAATACTTCCGGCAAATGCAGGAACAATCAGTGGTACAGGTACTGCGGCCCAGGTAACCTGGAACAATGCGTTCCATGGTGTTGCACAGCTACAGGTTAAAGCCATGAATGGCTGTGGCGAAAGCGAATGGTCTACTGCGTTTGCCGTCCAGGTAATTAATACCACCGGGCTGAATAATAAAACAGAAGACATTGTAGTAAGAACAAGTGAATCAGGCTATATAACACTTGATATGAACACTGATGCTGATCAAGCCAACATTATGTTGATTGATTTATCGGGAAGAATGTTATTAAATACAACAGTTGCCGGAACCGGCACACAACAACTCAATCAACAGCTGAAATCCGGTATTTATATAGTTGCAGTGCAAGCAGGAAATTTTCAGTTCAGAAAGAAAATTCTTATTGCCGGGTAATATTACCTGGTTTCAGACAAGGCTAAGAACCTATTGGCCTTTCTCCGATTCACACTATCCCAAATTACTTTTGATCGCTTCATTGCTTTCAAATAGTAGTTTGGGATTGTTTTTTTATTTGACGACATCTTTCATTCAGTTCAAAACAAATGCACTTATTGATATATATCAATATTAAATCTAACATTAATCATATTTAAGTATTTATATGCATTGGGTTTATTGGTTTACTTTTGTAAAATAAATTTAAAATAAGAAACCAAACAAAAGTTATGAAAATAAAAAATTTACACTTGATTCTTCTTTCGCTGGCAGTTGTTCTGTTTAGCAGTTATTCCATACTTAGTGGGAATGGCGCTCCTTCAGGCAGAACAGGTTCGCCGGGTGATGGCTCCAACTGCTCATCGTGTCATTCGCAGGCTGCAGGTACAACGCCCGGGTTAATAACATCTAATATTCCGGCCAGTGGCTATGTACCGGGTCAAACATACCAGATTACTGCAACAAATACCTTAACTGGTTCCGGCAAATACGGGTTTGAGGTTTCGCCTCAAAATGCATCGGGAACGCAGTTGGGAACGCTCGCTGCTGGTACAGGAAGCAAACTTGTTGGTGGTACAAAATATGTTACTCATTCCAGTTCAAACACTTCCACAAATACCTGGACTTTCGGATGGACCGCACCTGCTGCAGGTACCGGCACAGTTACTTTCTATGGTGCTTTTGCAAAAAGCCATCCTGGACCGACCACGTTAAGCACGCTCATTGTCCAGGAAGCAGCTTCAACACCTGCAGCTGCCGGAGCCATCAGCGGTCAAACATCGGTATGTGCAAACAGTACCGAAACGTATTCGGTTGGCACAATTACTGGAGCAACAAGCTATGTGTGGACTGCACCTTCAGGTGCTTCTATTACCGGGGGACAAGGAACAACATCGATAACTGTAACCATCGGATCATCGACAGGTACTGGTAATTTGAGCGTATATGGATCGAACACAAATGGAAATGGAGCACCTTCAAATCTTACGGTAACTATCAACTCAGCTCCGGCTGCAACAACTGCAATTACAGGAGGCAGCAATCCCTGCCAGAATTCAATCGAAGTTTATTCGGTAACAGATGTTCCGGGTACAACCTATACCTGGAGTGTACCTTCGGGTTCAACCATTGTATCGGGACAGGGAAGCCACCTTGTGAATGTAACTTTCAGTGCAACCAGCGGGGACATTTCGGTTGTTCCTTCAAATAGCTGCGGTAGTGCTGTATCAACAAACAAGGCTATAACCGTTTCACCGGTTGCTGCACAAGCAAGCAACGTTGCCGGCAGTACAAGTCCCTGCCAGGCATCCGTACAAACCTATTCAGTAACAAACGTTGCGGGCATAAATTACGCCTGGAGTGTTCCTGCCGGTTCGTCAATAACTTCAGGACAGGGAACAAATTCAATCACCATGACAACTGGTACCGGCAATGGAGTGGTATCCGTTATTCCTTCGAATTCATGCGGTGCAGGTGAATCGACAAACCTCGCCATCACGGTGAACCTTTTGCCTGCAATACCCTCAACACCCGATGGCCCTGCAGTGGTAAACCTGGCATTTAACACTACCAGCAATTACACGACTGCAACCGGTGCTACTTCATATGTGTGGCAACTTACCCCGGCTAATGCAGGAGTGATTTCAGGTACTACGGCAACTGCCCTTGTGACATGGAATGCCAGTTTTACCGGAAATGCCGGAATATCAGTCAAAGGACTGAATACCTGTGGCGAAAGTACCTGGTCGCCTGTAAAGACAACCCAAATAACCAACACAACAGGACTTGATGAAAGCAATTCGGGAATTTCTGTTTCAACCAATAAATCAGGCTACATTTCTGTATCAATGAACACAGATGCATACCAGGCCAATGTGATGGTCCTTGATTTAACCGGCAGGCTAATTGAAAAAAGTACGATACCTGGAAAAGGAACAAGCGAGTTAAATCAGAACCTTAAAACGGGTATATACCTGGTGGTAGTCGATGCCGGTAAATCGGAACTAAAGAAGAAGATATTTGTCAACTAAGCGTATACTTGAATACCGGTGGCAATGTAAATAAGGCTTACCGGATATATAATACAGGAATCCACATCCAGGCAATCGTTCCCTGCAGATGTGGATTCCTTTTTTAAAAACAAACATATTCGTTCCTGATACGTATCCATAAAAATGAGGTGTGATTTGCTTAGGTATCGCCGCATTAGGTGTTGATTATATTTCATGAAGAATTCTATTTAATACAATTAATACCGTTTTATGAAATATTAACAATCAGTGATCTCTTTCGGACAACCGGCCGGAAATGGCTCAGAATATGAACAGTATCTCATTTTCCATGAAGAAAAAAGGATGGGATGAAACCATATCGTTTTCATTTGGCTCAATATTATCTACATGAACCTAAACCACTTATTGGTTCAGTACTAAAAATTTTACTAACTTTGCATTCCCAATAAAGTGAAGTGTTTAACATGGAGAAAACAAAGATTTTATTTGTAACGCAGGATATAACACCTTTTATGAAGGATAGCCATATGGGGCTAATTTCCAGGCATTTACCGCA
>CAISRK010000180.1 GCA_903887815.1 uncultured Bacteroidales bacterium
GCCAGGTGTTTATAAGCTGTTACCAGGTAGCATCTTGGTTCTGAGCTTGTTGGTCAAGGGAAATTTCATCTTGACAAATGCTGGTATATTGTATATCTTTGGGGGAGAGTAATTTATTTCATCAAATTTATTTATTTGCTATTATGAGAAGGTATTTATTTGTTCTTTTTTGTTTTTTTGTTTCTGCCCGGGTTCTTCTGGCTCAAGGTAGCTGGATAGAAAAAGCTTCATTGCCAGCTGGTTATGCAAGGTATGTTGGTGTTTCTTTTGTAATTGGTCCAAATGCTTACGTTGGTTTGGGTCAGCTAAACAATGGGATCCGAGTATATGACTTCTGGCAATACAATGCTACTGATGATAAATGGACAAGGAAAGCCGATTATCCTGGTGTCGGAAGTTACGCTGCAACAGCTTTTGCTATAAACGGAAAAGGATATGTTTGCCTGGGAGCCGATCAGAATACAACCTGCCAGAAAGATCTATGGGAATATACGCCTGAGACAGATACCTGGGTGAAACGGTCGGATTTTCCCGGGCAGCCAAGGTATGGGGCAAGCTGTTTTTCTGTTGGTGATACTGCATATATTGGTACCGGGTCGGCCGGCGGGCCGCCTTATTTGTATGATATGTGGATGTATATTCCAAAATCGGATTCGTGGCATCCGGTAGCTGATTTCCCGGGATACGGCCGTTTGCATGCCACATCTTTCAATATTGGAAAATACGGATATATGGGAACGGGATATTCATATTCCACGAGTGTTACCCACGATTTCTGGAAATACAATCCTCTGAATAATGCCTGGACACCAATTCTCGATTTACCGGGGCTGCCTAGGGGAAATGCTGCTTGTTTTGTAATTGATGCGAAAGCATATGTTGGCAGCGGTGAAGACCTGATCACGAATTATAATAATTTCTACCGATATAATCCCATATTGGGCGTCTGGGATGCAATGATTGCCGGAGCTGAAAATATGCAACTTAGACGGGGCGCACTGGGATTTGCCATCGATGGTAAAGGGTATTTATGTACTGGGTATAGCACAAGCGGAGCATTACATGATCTGTGGTCGTTAGGAATTCATACTGATGTTACTGTTGAAAGTGTTTCCAATGCTGCTGAAACGGAAGGGAAGACCCTGTTGCATCATGTAGCTTTGACTGGTATAACTGATCAGACTTATTCTTTTGAATTCCTGCTGAAAGATATTACCACTACTTCAGGTATGGATTATTCCGAAATACCGGTTTTATCGAATGCAGTTACTTACAACAATACAACCGGGCAGATCCTGGTTCCAACTGGTGTTTCAACGTTCGATGTAATCATTTCGCCTCTTGACGATCTTATCGATGAAAACCTGGAATCCTATAGCCTGACTGTTGGAACGGTTAAATCATCAGGTTTAATATTTGATAATGATACAGTAGTGGTAACATCAATTTCTTCGGCAATTGAAACTGAAGGAAATGGGTTACTTCATACGGTAAACCTGAGTGGAATTTCCGATACATGTAAAACCTACAGTTTTAGTATGTTGGATGTGACAACTACTTCAGGATCTGATTATTTCAGTGAGCCGTTTTTCAATAATGGCGTAGTTTTGGATTTTCTCCCGGGTAAAATTATCGTCCCTGCCGGAGTGCGGAGTTTTATCGTTTCGGTGAGAAGTATTGATGATGAGGAGATCGAAAAAACTGAAAACTATACAATAGGGATCAGCCGAAATTCGGCTACCGGGCAAATATTGGATAACGATAGTGTTGAATCACCTAAATCAGCCATAGTTCTGTATCCAAGTGTAGTAAGCGATTTTCTCAATATCCAGACTCGTTTTGCCTCGAGTACCATGTATATTTATGATATAAAAGGCAATCTTCTACTCAAGGCAGTTATTACCGATAGTTTCACCCGGTTCGACTTACGTAATCTGAGAATGGGAACCTATATTATAAAGTTAGTTTCAGGTACATCAGTTAAAATAAGGAAAATTTCAAAAAGCTGACAGAAGAAAGGAATCAGTTAACATCCTGGATATTTATAAGCATTGTGCATATAAATAACCTTTTTTACAAGGTTGACTTTCAGTTGCTCCATTTCCGGATTATATTCCGCGCTGCAAATCTCAGGTTGCTTATAATGCCGCCGCCAGGGAATTCAGTTTCATGAATCCTGCTAAAGTAAGCATCGAGTTCTTTACGCCCGGCCAGCGGAATGGAAACAATAACATCCTCGCTGCAGAACGTATAGAATCCTTTTCGTTTCGACAGAAGACCAATAATCTCGTCAAGACCGGGCCATTGATCACCCGAATGATATTTTGAAGGAGGCTTCAGGAAAAGGCGTGCGTCGTCAATAATAATAATATGATTTGCAGCCTGTTCAATAACAAGCGCTATTTCATCCAGGAGCGGGCATTCGTCGCCGGCACCATAGGTGCTTCCCCCGCACCAGTGTGCATCGAGCCAGAAAATGGCAGGCGATTTTAGCTGTGCCAGTATTTCGGGTAAACGGGCAGGCGAACTTCCATAAAAACAGCTTACATTCGGAGTGTGCGAAAACTTTTTTACAGCTGCTTCATAGAGCACCGAAGAGAATTCAACCGTATAAACATTTTTAAACTGCGTTGATGCCCACAGGGTGGTTTTACCATGGAAGGTGCCGGTTTCGACAAAATCGTCAACCTTGAAAATACTTTTCAGCCGCAGTACCAGGTTTTTTGGAATTCCGAATGTAATTGCTCCCATTTATCTCTGTTTTTTTACCGTATTGTTGATTTTTTGCAGAATCTGATCCGCTTTCGCGTTTATATCGCTCGAAATACCAAATAAATATACTGGTGTGCAAAATAAAATTGTCAGTAAGGTGCTGCGAACCAGTATGTCGACTATATAATTCGACAAGGGCGGCAGGAGTGTTGAGATAAAATACGATCCGGCTGCCAGCAATGCTACATATACAAATTTGACATTAAATGGTTGTAGCCTGAATTTAAACAGTAGGAACAGGTAACGAAGTAAATTCAGCACCGAGAGCGAAATGGCACTGCCGATAGCTGCCCCCATAATCCCGAGACGAGGAATAAGTATCAGGTTCGTAATAATCAGGAGTACAACCAGTATGCCCAGGAAATAGGTCTGTACTTTGTAGTACTTCGATGTGCCCAGTATGGCCCCGTTGGCCCCTGTAACCATATCGATCAGGCTGCTCAGGCCTATGAAAAAGATTACCCATTTCCCCGGTGCATATTGTGGCCCGATGATATGAAATACGTTCGAAATGTTTCCCCATAGGCCTATAAATAGCAGCGAACCAATTATAAACAAGGTGAGGCAGCTTTTTTCGTATAAATCTTTTATCAGGTTCATGTCATTATCTTTCCATGCCTGCGAAGTAATAATGTTTGCGATTTTTATGATTGAGCGTGCAGGCAAGCTCACCACAACACCAAAAAAGAAGCAGATCGAATAAATCCCGGTATCACCCAGTCCAACCATGCTGTTAATCATGATAATATCCACATTCTGGATAATGATCATCGAAAAGCCATTTAGAATGCTGAAAAGCGAAACTGCACCCATCGAAATCAGCATCGCACGGTCGAGGAACTTAAAGTCGGTACGAAGCGAGAACAGTTTCTGCCGGATCAGCCTTAAAACCATGTTTAATGTTGGCAACGAAATGGATACCACATACATGATAACAAACTGGTGAAAGCTCAGGAAATCCATGAAGAACAACCCGATAGAAAGGATTATCAGTATCCTTTGCAGGACTTCTTTTAGAAAAGTGCCGTGAACGCTATTCAGTAGTGCAGAATAATAGGCGTCGAGTATCGAAAAGAAAATCTGAAAAAAAATAAGGATAATCAGGTAGTTGATATGCTCAACGAATAAGGCTGATTTCTTGATGTTCAATTCAACCAGCAGGGGTTTGAAGATCAGTAACAGGGTTGTTGTGAGAACGAAACCTGCAAGGCCGACAAGCAAAATATTTGCCAGGTAGCCATGATTTTTCTCCTTTTCGTCTTTAAAAAACGGGAATAGCCTGAATGTAACTCCATTGATCCCCAGTGTACCGAACGAAGCAATAAGCGACGAGTAGGCTACCAGGATTTTCAGCAAGCCAACTTCATCGGTCGAAAATAGCCGGGGTAAAAATATGCCGGTAGTAATAAAACCCAATGCTACACCAAGATAGACATAGATAGTTCCTTTTACCGACTGGTTGACAATAATACCCAATAGATCCTTTGTTTATTAGTTGCGGCAAAAGTAAGGATTATTATCAGATTAAGAGTTCAAAAGTAAGCGCTAAACTACGGGAATAAACCAGTCTCCTGACAAATAAAAAAACTATCCCTTTTGTAAGTATCCCGGTTTATTTCCGTGAAATCTTATCCAGTATCCCGGCAATTGCTCCGGTTAGCGCTTCCCGCGAATAGTTTAAATAATTTCCGGTCTTGGTGAACAACTGGTTAACTGTATATTTTTCGAAATATCCATCAACAATAGTATAAATCACTTCTTCATTGTCATACCCGGCCGTAAACCCGGCATCGGAATCGGAAAGGATTTCGGCTGCATCGCCGTCTTCGGGACCTATATTAAGAATAGGTCTTCCGGATCCAAGATATTCGAATAATTTTCCGGTCAGGATACCTTTAGCATTGGAAATATTATTAATGAGCAGTAACAATACCTGCGATTTCTGTATTTCGTGCATCACATTGCTGTGATCCATATACTCAATCCGTAACAGGTAGTCATTCAACTCATTGGATTCAATGCTCTTTAATACCGAAACATCCACTTTTCCAACCAGTTTAATCTGAAGCACATCTGCAAAGCCCTTTCTTTCTTTTACCATGCGGGCAAGTACTTCCCAGAGTTTTTCAGGATTACGGCTCGCATTTATACTCCCGATATGTGCAATTGTGAATTTCTTATCCAGGAGACCGGCTGAAAGCAGGCTGAAATCCGATTCATCAAATCCGTTAGTTACAAGCGTATACGAACGCTTTACTATTCCATTGAATTCGTTCAGCATTTGCTTGCTCACAACGGTAATAGCCGAAGCTGACTCAAGAACCTTTTTCTCGAGTGTATGGTGATGTTTATCGGCCAGCCGGGTCAGCTTAAGCTGGTGATAAAAATCAATTCCGGTCCAGGGATCACGAAAATCGGCAAGCCAAGGAATACCTGTTTTTTCGTGCAGTTGCATCGCAATCAGGTGCATGGAGTGGGGAGGGCCGGTGGAAACAATGGCATCAACAGTAATGGTCTTAAGATATTCTTCCAGGAATTTTACTGAAGGTCGTATCCAGAAACGCCTTGCATCGGGGATAAAAAGATTCCCTCGCAGCCACACCGAAATTCCTTCAGCCAGGCCTGGCTTTTCCTTTTCCTGCAGGAACCCTGCATTAACCTTTTCGCCTGGTTTCATGCCTATGAAATGCTTGTATACAGCATATGGTTCGGTAATGGGCCTTTTCAGAATAGTGATCCCGGCGGGAATATCTTTCTCCAGCGAATGGTCGGTTGCCGGGGCTTCGGGATTCTCAGGTGTATAAATAATTGGTTCCCAGCCGAATTCGCGCAGGTATTTTACGAATTTGAGCCATCGCTGTACGCCGGCTCCACCGCTTGGTGGCCAGTAATAAGTGATGATAAGCACTTTTCGCAATCTGCCTGAAGGGTCCATAGCAAGGTTTTATGCCTTTTGCCCGGTTTTGTTTTTACGTGTAGCTGCAAATCCGATGGCTCCTGCACTAAGCAATACCAGTAAAAGCGACGAGGCAAACGAGATTTTCTCACCGGTCCTGTAAACTGCAGGTTCGAATTTGAATTCGATAGTATGCTTTCCGGCTGGTACAATCATAGCGCGTAACACGTAGTTGGCCCTGAAATAAGGCGATTTTACTCCATCGATATATGCGTTCCAGCCTTTATCATAATATATTTCGGAGAATACTGCCAATTGCTCCCTGGTAGCTTTCGAATCGTATGTAAGGTGGTTCGGTTTGTAATCCGAGAGGGTAATGACAGCCAATGTATCCTTTGTGATAATATGTCCTTTTACCTGGTCTTCGAAACGTTTATCATAAATGGCAGTTTCGGAAGGAACGAAATCGGTGAGAGCATTAATTTCTTCATCGGCGTTATTCACGGCATGGGCATTATTTACAAACCATGCATTACCCATGGCCTGCATATTTAGTTCCATCTGGGGAGGTCCGCCTTTTTCGCCCGGGAGAATGAAATATTTGGTATTGAGCATGTTGTATACACTCATATTGCCTTTAAGCAAATGCTGGTCGATCAGTTCCTGGTAGCGGCGTAATTTTGCACCGTGATATCCGCCCAATGATTTATGGAAATAGGATGTACTGGCATCAGCAAACGGGTTGCCGACTGATTGGTTCATTACCCTGAAATCCGGATCCTTGTCTTTCATTATAAACAAATCGGCATTTGTGGGCTGGAATGGAACCGAAGCAACACTTTTGCGGATAAAGCTCTCGTCGTTCACATAGCGGCGGTCGACAGGCCACATATCGATCAGTATAAGCAGGATAAGTGCAGCGTAAAACACAGGCTGTTTAATTTTCTTGCCAAGCATAGCCCATATAGCAACTGCTGTCAGGAGGATGAAAGCCATTGAACGGAATGCATCCGAACTCAACAGGGC
>CAISRK010000181.1 GCA_903887815.1 uncultured Bacteroidales bacterium
ACCTTTTTTGATGCTAAGGTAGAATTTAACTCCAGCACATCAAAATAATATCTTGCCACGAATGGCAAGTTTTAGTCACTCAATTAAAATTATTATCTTTGCAGCCTCTAATCATTATCGACTGAGAATGGACAATTACGAAGAAGATCAGGAATACCTGCGCGAACTGCTCGAACGTTTCGAAAACGGTGTCGGGGAAGGCGGATATTCCTTCTTCGACAGTAGTGAACTGGAAGATATTATTTACTATTACTTCAGTGAATCGGAATTAATCAAGGCACGCAAGGCCATTGATTTTGCCATTGAGCAATTCCCTGCCGAAATAAGCTTCCAGGTTTTTAAAGCGCAATACTTCCTGAACAACGGTGAGCCAGAAAAAGCCCTTGCCCGGCTCAACAGCCTCGACGCCCTTGATCCTCATAACCCTGATATTGCACTTACCCGGGCCACCGTGTATAGTTCGTTGCATAAACATGCCGAAGCTATAAATGAATACCTTAAAGCAATTCCTAAAGTGGATGAAGATCTCGACGAAATACATACCAGCATTGCATTTGAATACCAGAACCTGAGGGAATACATAAAGGCAGCCGATCACCTGAAACAGGCAATTAAGCTCAACCGGGATAACGAAAGCCTGCTTTACGAAATCGGGTATTGTTACGAAATGGGGCAAATGAGCGCCGAAGCCATTGAATTCTTCAACGAAGAGATCAACAAACGTCCGTATTCACTGGTTGCCTGGTATAACCTCGGAATAGCTTACAGTACACTCGAATTATACGAAAAAGCAATCGATAGCTTTGATTATGCCATAGCTATCGATCCGACGTTTACACCGGCATATTTCAGTAAGGCTCAGTGCTACGAGCAAATGGACATGTACCAGGAAGCCATAAACGTTTACAAACTTACCTTTGAACTCGAAAAGCCCGATGCCATGACCAATTACTATATTGGCGATTGTTATGCCAGTATGGAGAAATATGAAACGGCCATTGATTACTACCGGAAATCAATAAGCATCGAACGCCATTTTTCGGATTCCTGGATGGGTATCGGGTTGTGTTTCATTGAGCTGGGGCAGCATCTTGAAGCTTTATCGCACATGGAGCAGGCTATCAAGCTTGAGAACGATAATGCCGAGTATTACATTGTATTTGCCGAAACACAGCTTGCCCTCGGATTACACGACGATGCCGATGCTTCTTACAAAAAAGCAAGCGAACTCGAACCTTATCATGCTGAAATCTGGCTCGACTATTCCGATTTTTATGCTGACATAAAAAAAGATTATACCAGGGCACTCGAAATACTTGAAGATGGCATCTATTACCAGAGTGAAAACTCGGCACTCACATACCGGCGTGTAGCTTACCTTTATGAAGCGGGCAGGAATAAGGAAGCAATCCTGGAGCTTTTCATCGCTTTAACACAGGATTTCGATGCTCATATCCAGTTGCTTGAGTATTCGGATAAAGCCAAAAACTCTCCCGAAATCCTTGCCGTTATTGAATCATATAAAAACCAGGATCTTTAACAGATCGAATACTAAATCCCTAACCCCTAAACCCCTATTAAAATGGGAATTACTCAATGGATTGCCGATAATGCGGTTATTTTTATTGCTGCCACATCCTATCCTGGCTTATTTTTACTCATGGTTCTGGAAAGCATGGTATTCCCGGTTCCAAGTGAGGCTGTAATGCCTTTTGCCGGCTTCCTTATTGTTACTAATCAATTTACTTTTAACGGCGTTATTATTGCCAGTACACTTGGAAGTATTGTCGGCTCTCTGATCTCTTATGCTATAGGTTTATATGGAGGCAAACCTTTTATCCGCCGTTTTGGCAAATACCTCCTGCTTGATGTGCATGATCTCGAAATGACCGAACGATTCTTTGGTAAAAGAGGCGAAATTACTATTTTTATATCAAGGTTCATTCCGATAGTCCGCCATCTAATTAGCATCCCTGCGGGACTAGGAAAAATGAATATCTGGAAGTTCATAATTTACACCATCTTGGGTGCAGGTATGTGGAATGCATTTTTAACTTTCGTTGGAATTAAGTTAAAAGAAAACTGGAAAGAAGTAATGACATATAGCCATACAATTGATATAGTGGTAGTTGCAATCCTTGGACTCGCTTTCCTGTATTATGTATATAAAATTTATGTGAACCTGACTAAAAAGCCGGCCGGCAACTGATATGCGATTATTCGGACTGATCGGGTACCCGCTTTCGTATTCTTTTTCGGAGAATTACTTCGAAAAGCAGTTTGCCAGCGAACAGATAACGGATTCATTGTACCGGCTTTTCCCTTTAGAGCATATTTCAGAACTCCAGGACCTCCTTTATCAACAACCGGATTTAAAAGGATTCAACATTACTATCCCGCATAAAGTTTCCATTCTTCCGAACTTACATAGTATAACGGAAGAAGCATCAGCCATTGGAGCAGTTAACTGTGTCAGAATCACCAGGGATTCGGCTGGGATTACATTGTACGGTTACAATACCGATGTTTATGGCTTCCGCGAATCGTTGATTCCGTTGCTCGATCCCATTCACCACAAAGCTCTGGTACTCGGAACAGGCGGTGCTTCAAAGGCGATATGCTATGTGCTGGATGAATTAAATATTGGCTATACATTGGTTTCACGAACAAAAAAGCACGAAAATCATTTACTGTATTCACAATTAACCGAAAAAGGAATTAAGGACAACCATCTTATTATCAACACAACCCCGCTTGGAACACATCCTGATGTTTACAATTGTCCCGCCCTCCCCTATCAGTTTCTTACTGAAAAGCATTTGCTTTACGACCTGGTGTATAATCCTTACGAGACCCTTTTCCTGAAAAAAGGAAAAGCAGCCGGCTCAAAAACAAAAAATGGGATGCAAATGCTTGAATTACAGGCAGAAAAATCGTGGGAAATCTGGAATGAGTAAAAGTCGGATCCCGACAGCTAGCGGTGCGGCGTTTGGATTTTTGATTTGTAATTCATAACACTAATCTTCCAGCCAATGCCATTAATCTTTACCATCCCATCCATCCCACCAATCTCCAACCCGAGCAAATTTTTACAACGAAGGGATTTAACCTATACCCTTTCTGACATTCTTCCCCTAAATCTGGCAGATTAAACTCTATATACTTCATGGCAGAAAAAACTATTACTCTTTTCCAACCATGATAAATAAAAAACTAATTTAGCGAATTAATAAATTTATTGTAATCCGCCTGATTAATTGCTTGATTATCTGCCAAAACTCCAAATAACTCGTAAACAGTCTGTTCGCAGTTGCATATAGACCGTTAATCATTTTCTGAATTTTTATCTAGAACCTAGTCCGATTTCGGGTCAAGAAATTTCACCTGCCTTTTACTTTTGAAGCCATTCGAACCCATTTCACTGAGTATTGCGCCGGTTAACGAACTCTGACTTTTTACTTGTAAGACTCAATTTATATAAAATTGAGGGTGGTATAGGATATCCATATCTCTATTGTAATGGAAAAGAAAACACAACAAAATGCCGATGAAGAGTTCCTGATAAACAAAAAGCTTTATCGAACCTTGCTTGATATGATGAATGGTTTTGCATACTGCAAGATGATTTATGCTGACGGGCAACCCATTGATTTCGAATACCTGATTGTTAACCAGGCATTTGAAAAATTAACCGGTTTGCAAAATGTTACTGGAAAAAAAATATCAGAACTTATACCTGATATCAGGGAAACTGACCAGGAATTAATCCGAACATACGGCAGGGTTGCATCTTCAGGCATTCCTGAATCTTTTGAAACCTACACTGAATTTCTCGACAAATGGTTTTCAATTTCAGTTTCCTGTCCGGAGAAAGATCACTTTGTAGCCATTTTCGATGTTATCAACCAACGCAAAGAAGCCGAAAAATCACTTTACGAGAGCAAAGCTGATCTGTCAGCAATTCTCGATTCGACCGACGAATCGGTTATCCTGATTTCGGCTGATGAAACTGTAATGTCGTTAAACAGCGTTGCAGCAGCGAAACTCGGAGGCTTATCAGGAGATTTTATAGGTAAAAATATTTTTGATTTATTACCTCCGGAGGTTGTGGCGTATCGCCGCTCCCTTATCCAACAGGTGAAGGAAACCTTTAAACCCCTTGCTATTGAAGATCAGCACAACGATTTATGGTTGATGAACCGTATTTATCCTATTCTGGATTCATCAGGTAAAGTGAGCCGGATTGCTATTTTCTCACGCGATATCAGTCAAAGTAAAAATGCCGAAAACGTTTTGCTTGAAAGCGAGTCACGATATCGCTCCTTATTCGAAAACAGTCTGGTCGGAATACTTCATACATACCCTGACGGAACAGTTCTGGGAGCAAATCCTGAAGCATGCCGGTTGCTGCAACGCACTGAGGATGAAATATGCAGGGTTGGCCGAAGCGGAATAGTAGCAACAGCCGATCCTCACCTGGCAGAAGCTCTTGCCGTAAGAAGCCAAACCGGACAATTCAGCGGTGTACTATCATACCTTCGAGCCGACGGTACAACCTTCCAGGCCGAAATTGCCAGTAATGAATTCCTCGATTCCTACGGACAATTGCATTCAAATATTGTTTTCCGGGATATAACCAAACGAAAGCTTTTTGAAGATGCGCTGCGCGAAAATGAATTGCGTTTCAGGAATTTGTTCGAACGGAACAATGCAATTATGCTGCTAATTGAGCCTGAATCAGGCTTAATACTTGATGCCAACAAATCAGCTGCAGATTTTTATGGATATAGTTTGACCGAACTCCGGTCGCTAAAGATTCATGACATTAATGTGCTACCGTGCGAAAAGGTTAAATCAGAACGCTTAAATGCATTAAACGAACGCCGGAATTATTTTATTTTTCCGCACAGGTTAGCCAATGGAGAGCAGAGGATTGTTGAGGTTCATTCGTCACCGATTGATTATGAAGGAAATAAACTGCTTTTTTCGATTATTCATGATATAACTGACCGCAAAAAAGCTGAAGACGCTTTAAGCAAGAGTGAGGCTAAGTTCAGGCGATTGTACGAATCGGCAAGCCTTGGAATTTTTCAGTCTACTCCTGATGGTAAAGTAATTTCAGTTAATCCTGCATTTGTAGCTATGTTTGGATACGATTCAGCTGAAGATATTAAGAATTCAATACCAGATATTTCATCCGGGCTTTTTGCTGACAAAAACCGCCGGGATGAAATTCTCAGTATGATGGAAGAAAATCCAGATCTGAAAACTTTTGAAAATATTTACCTCCGTAAGGATGGAAATACATTTGTTGGCCAGTTGCATATTTCGCGCGTCTTCGATGAATCGGGCAGGTTGGAATATGTGGAAGGATTTATTGAGGATATAACCCAGCGCAAACTCTCAGAGGAAGCCCTTTTGAACAGCAAGCTTCAATACGACAAACTGGCTGCCAATATTCCGGTGGGCGTATATGTGTTGCATAGCGATGTTCATGGAACTTTAAAGCTCGCCTATGTGAGCCCCCGAATTTCTGAATTAACAGGTTTGAGTGCTGAAAGTTTGATTTATGATGTGAGTAGCATCTACAAATCCATCCATCCCGGCGATCAGGCCGGATTCGCCGAATTGAACGAAGAATGCCTGCGTTTAAAACGACCTTTTGATTGGTCAGGAAGAACCTGCGTTAGTGGGGAAGTGAAATGGATACACATTACCTCTTCGCCTGAATTACTCGGGAATGGTGATACTTTATGGCACGGTCTAATTGTCGATATTACAAATGAGAAACTGGCTGAAGAAGCCTTAATTGAAGCCCTGAACCGACTTCTGAAAATCGCCAGTCGTGTACCGGGAGTTGTATACCAATACAAGCTTCGCCCCGATGGCACTTCCTGTTTCCCTTATGCCAGCGAAGGCATGAATGAAATATACCATATCAGACCCGACGAAGTCCTGGAAGATGCGTCCTTGGTATTTGCAAATATTAACCCTGACGACCGAACCGGTGTTTCCGAGTCAATACACGCTTCTGCAAACGAATTAACACCCTGGAAATATGAATACCGTGTAAAGTTCGGGGATGGAACCGTGCGCTGGTTATTGGGCAATGCACTGCCTCAAAAGGAAGATGATGGATCGGTTCTCTGGCATGGATTTATTACGGATATCACTGTACGTAAAAAAAATGAGGAAGAACTTCGTTATGCTAATTGGCAAAACGCAAGTATCATTGAAGGCACGCATGTCGGGACCTGGGAATGGAATATTCAGACGGGTGAAACCATTTTCAGTGAAGAATGGGCAAAAATGATTGGTTACACACTCGACGAATTGGCTCCTGTTAACATAAAAACATGGGAAAAATTCATCCATCCTGACGACCTGAAAAAATCAGCAGAACTGCTCGAGCGACATTTTGCAGGCGAATTGCCTTATTACGATCTGGAATGCCAGATGATACATAAGAACGGACAATTGGTCTGGATTCATGACAGAGGATGTGTAATTACCCGAACTGATGATGGTAAGCCTTTGATGATGTTCGGAACCCACACAGATATAACCGAACGCAAACTTGCTGAAGAAGAATTAAGAGCCAACGAAATAAAATTCAAAACGCTTTTCGAGGCTAACACGGATGGAATCCTGATTTTTAATGTTGGCCCGGATGGCCCATCATCGACCATTACCGATCTGAATGAAAATGCAGCTAAAATGGTTGGCTATACCAAGGCAGAAATGCTGACTATGCTTCCAAACCAGCTGGAGAAAGATTATACCGAACAAAAAATGACAGAACGCGGGCAGGACTTATTATCGAAAGGCATGTCGCATTTTGAAACAAAAATCCTTCATAAAAATGGCCGGGAAATAGATGTTGAAACCAAAGTTGTGCTGGTAAACTTCATGAATCAGCCCGCACTGATGAATATAGTACGGGATATTTCTGACAGGAAAAGCAATGAAAAGCAGCTGGAACAATATGCAATGGAGTTAAGCAAACAAATAGCTGAGAAAGATAAATATTTCTCAATTATTGCACACGACCTGCGCGGCCCGTTCGGTTCAATATTAGGATTAACCCATGAAATGGCTGAACACCTTTCGGATATGACGATCGACCAGCTTCAACAGATTGCTACTGCAGTAAAAAAATCTGCTTCTAACCTTAATAACCTCATAAGCAACCTCTTAGATTGGTCATTGATGAACCGGGGATTGACCACTTATAATCCGGAATACATAATGTTATCAGGAAAAATTCATGAAAGCACCTTACTTTCTGTTGAAGCCGCCGTTAAAAAAGAGATTGAAGTGGATTATGATATTTCTGAGAAATTGAATGTGATAGCCGATGGTAATATGCTCGGGTGTATTCTTCGGAACCTGGTGACTAATGCTGTCAAGTTCACTGAAAGAGGTGGTAATATACATATTTCGGCATCAGAAACTTTCGGTAACAAGGTTTTGATCTCGGTTAAAGATACAGGCATTGGAATGAATACATCCAAAATCGATAACCTGTTCCAACTGGTAACTCAAACAAATCAAAAAGGTACCGAGGGTGAACCGAGTACAGGTTTGGGACTAATTATCTGTAAGGATTTTGTCGAAAAGCATGGGGGAGAACTTTGGGTCGAAAGCGAATTGGAAACAGGGAGTACATTTTATTTTACATTACCTTCTCATCAGGAGATAGTTTAATAAATCCTGGTTCTATTTGCCGTAAACACTTTGAAAAACTGATCCGCTATGCGAACCTCAATCCTCCAACCCGTCATCACTACCCCCTAAATCCTATATCCTAAACCCCAACCCCTATTTCAAATGTCAGTCCTCATGCAATTTGCCATTTTCCCTACTGATAAGGGCGCTAGTGCAAGTCCATATGTTAGCCGGGTAATAAAAATGATCCGTGAAAGTGGCCTTCCCTACCAGCTGAATGCAATGGGAACTATAATCGAAACGTCTACTCTTGAACAAGCTCAATCCATTGTTTCGCAAGCCTATGCGTTACTCAGGGATGACTGTTCGCGGGTTTATTGCACCGTCTCGTTCGATATACGTGTAGGGGAAACAGGGCGAATGCAAGGGAAAGTTGCTTCAATTGAAGACAAAATCGGACCGGTAAGTCACTAATCCTTATGGATCACTTCGATAGTAAAATCGGCAGCAAGTGCAGCCAGTGCGCCCACAGCAGCCAGAACCGGTAACATTAAGGCTCCGATCAAACCTAAGGTCACCGGTATTTCGAGGTACACTTTGCCGGAATCATTTTTAATAATGATGCGGTTTACATTGCCTTCGTTGATAAGTTCGCGGATTTTGCGCAGAAGGTCTTCGCCTTTAACTTTAAATTCGGAGGAGTTCATGGTTGCTTGTTCTATTATCTTATAACGTTTATTCAGCTAGCGTATTACACTCGTCAGAGTACACAAAACTATACAGAATTTCCACATCACAGGCTTTATGCTTACTTTTGCAGCTATGACCCGTTTCCGATTCCTGTTTTTATTCCTGTTGCCAATTCTAGCGCTGGTTTCCTGTAAAGATAAACGGATTAATAGTGGTAAGCCCCAGCTTACAGTAAGTATTATTCCACAGCGAAACCTGGTCAAATTTATTTCAGGCGGCAATTTCGATGTCCAGGTAATGTTGCCAACAGGATCGAACCACGAAACCTACGAGCCGACACCCCGTGATATGGAGAAGATTGCTTCTTCGGAGTTATACTTTGCCCTGGGGGCCCTCGATTTTGAATTAACCTGGATGGACAGGTTCAAAGCATCGAATCCTAAAATGAAGGTAGTTACTACCAACGAAGGAATTGAAATATTAAGAGGGCATGCTCATACCGAATCCGGTCCCGATCAACCCAACCGAGGAATTGATCCCCATACCTGGCTGTCGCCTTTATGCATGAAAATACAGGCAGCCAATGTTTGTAAGGCCCTTTCGGAGACGGATTCAGTAAATTCGGCCTATTACGCTTCAAACCTTGCTAAATTCAATCTGCTGGCCGATTCAGTCGACCGCATTATACTGAACAAACTTGCTGGCATCAAGGGAAAATCGTTCCTGATTTTCCATCCCGCCCTGGGCTATTTTGCCCGTGATTATGGTTTAGATCAAATCAGCATTGAACAGGACGGGAAAGAGCCATCACCTGCTTACCTTGCCGAATTGATCAGGACTGCAAAAGAAAAGGGTATAAAAACTGTATTTATTTCGAAAGAATTCGACACACGCAATGCCGAAGCCATTGCAAGGGAAATAAACGGGAAAGTTGTTATTTTTGACCCTATGAGCGAGGACTGGGCAGGGAATATTATCACTCTTGCCGGACTCATTGCAGGCAGCGAAGTAAGCAAACCATGAAAGAACTGATCCAACTTAATAATGTTACAGCCGGTTACGACAACGGGATAGTGCTGCGCGATGTTACTATGAGCATTGTTCAACATGACTTTATTGGTGTAATCGGGCCTAACGGAGGAGGGAAGACTACGCTTATCAAACTTATACTGGGTTTAATAAAACCGTTTTCGGGAAGCATTAAACGGTTCGATAATGAAGCTGGAAGTTTTATAGGCTACCTGCCGCAACAATCGCATATCGACCGGAAATTCCCGATCACTGTCCAGGATATTGTACTTTCGGGGCTCATGTCGGCAGGAAAAGGATTCAACCGATACACCTTCAGGGATAAGAAGCTGGCCATTGACCTGCTCGACCAGATCGGGATAAGCCACCTGGCTGCGCGAACAGCAGCAGAACTTTCGGGCGGGCAGTTGCAAAGGGTTTTTATTTGCCGGGCATTAATCTCGTCGCCTAAACTTTTAATACTTGATGAGCCTAACACATTTGTCGACAACCGTTTTGAGCATGAAATGTACGAGTTGCTGCAGGAATTCAATAAAAAGATGGCTATCATGATTATATCGCATGATGTGGGCACCATTTCGTATTTTGTCAAGACAATAGCCTGTGTAAACACCAACCTGCATTACCACCCTTCGAATATCATTACCGAAGAACAACTCGCCGGCTACAATTGCCCGCTGCAGATCATTACGCACGGCAATATTCCGCATACGGTGCTTCAGAAACACGACCACAGCCACGATCATGATGAGCATTTCATTCATGATCATTCTCACGACCACAAGCACGAATAAAATGACCGGAATCCTATCGTACGAATTTGTACTTCATGCATTGGAAGCGGCATTGCTGGCCAGTATCAGTTGTGGTTTTATCGGCGCCTATATTGTAGCCCGGCGTATGGTTTTTATTAGCGGAGGAATCACTCATGCCTCATTCGGAGGTATAGGGCTGGGATATTTCCTTGGGATCAATCCAATACTGGGTGCTGCTGTATTCAGTATTTTATCAGCCTTTGGTATACGGATTGTATCCAAACAGACTGATATACGTGAAGATTCGGCAATTGGTATTTTATGGTCGTTCGGAATGGCCGTCGGAATTATTTTTATATACCTCACTCCGGGCTACGCACCAAACCTGATGTCGTACCTTTTTGGCAGCATTCTTACCGTTACCCCAACCGACCTGGCTATGATGGGAATCCTGGCTGTGGTTACTGTAGTTATTTTCCTGATGTTTTACCGCACTATTCTCTTTATTTCATTCGACGAGGAATATGCCCGCTCGCATAACGCCCCGGTAGAAACTTTCAATTACCTTATGCTGACCCTGGTTGCACTTGTTATAGTTATTAACATTAGGGTAGCCGGTATCATACTCGTAATTTCGTATCTGACTATTCCGCAAAGTACGGCCAACCTTTTTGTTAATGATCTGAAAAAGATCATTTTCCTTTCGACTATAATCAGTTTCTCGGGCAGCGTAGCCGGTTTATTTATATCCTACTATTATAATATACCTTCGGGTGCAACAATTATATTTGTTTTTGTTCTGATATTCATGATAGCACGATTCTTACAATACCTGCGAAACCTGAAACAGAGGGGAAATCCGATCGTTTAAAAGAAAAAGCGTTAAGTTGAATATGGCTAAAACGCTTTAAATCCCGACACAAATAAAGTTTTCCTCTTTGAATTGTGCTCTTAAGGGAACTGAAAAGTAGTACATTTTAAAAAAATATCAGACTCACCCTGCCCGTATAAAGAAAAAAGCTGAAATCGAAAATCCAAACTCTCATTTAGCAGAAAAGGATCATTCGGCAAGTACCATTTTATAATCCTGTAGCCTGATAATGGAGATATTGCTATTCTGAAGGCCATCACACGGCTTCGAAGAATAAAAGTCAAAATTATATTGCAGTCCTTTCCCCGGGTTTCCGGGAATGCACGAAAGGTAATTATCACCATACCACATAAGTGAAGTAAGGAAATACCAACCGATATCATAGCCCAGGAAAGC
>CAISRK010000182.1 GCA_903887815.1 uncultured Bacteroidales bacterium
TAACCTCTACGTAACGTTAGTTATATTAGAATTTTGTGCAATCGTACCATCTATCTGCATTAACTTTAAGTGTTTCTATAAAGACAGGTTCAACTTTCCACCGTTACTTTTAAACATAAAGAGAACCTGTCTTCAAGAACGCTTCTAACAGCTTGACCGAACTACCCTTTACAGTGCAAATCCAACGGCAAGCGTAACGATATCAATCGCAGTATCACCTGCAACCGGCTTAGCATTTGTTGCCTGGGTATAGGTAAATTCTCTTGCAGGATGAGTCCATGTTAATGCGAGTGACGCATTTGCCCTGAGCCAGGCTGTAATGGAAGATGCTATTGCAGGATTTAACCCATCCTGGAGTGACGTATAGTTAACCGCCGCTTTAAGCCAGGGGTAAATAAAATACCCTGTTTGAATAACATAGTTGTTATAACCCAAATCCTGGTCTTTACTGTAAGCGACACCACCAGTAAAATCACCATAGTTTCCGGTTACATCGACGCTGGGTATCAGGGTTTCACCAAGATGAGGAGCATTCAAACCTGTAACACCCGGCTTCATGCTTACAAGAGATGCACCAACAGCTATATGATTGTCCAGACCTACAAACTCATTACCATACGTACCGCCTGCACCGCTCAACAGTCCGGCTCCGCCAAACTTATACTTCGCCCTTACATATCTGATATCATCAAAGCTATTCGTATTTGTAGGAGCTCCGGCTGTGCCTGCTTCCGTAAGACCCGCCGTAATTTTCATTCTTTCTCTTGTGTATACCAATTCAGCGCCTGTACCGAGACCGTTAGGAACCGGGTTTTGAGGATTTACAGCATTGTTCGTACCAATGGCATTTCCAAAATTAAAGTCACTAAAAAAGTTTCCGACACTTAAATTAAGGCCCGGCTGAAAAGCCCAAACAAAATGACCTCTAGCAAGACCGGCAGTGGGATCATATGTTCCCAAAACAGACAGATTGTCACCCAAGGTACCGCCGAAGAAAAGCGAAGTCGCACCTAATGGACCATTTCCATAATTGAACGTCTGCTGAACAGTAGCCTTTCCGGTTGTTCTGGAATTGACTTGTTCGGAATAATTAAACAGATTACCCCTTACCCAGACTGCCAGAGGGCCAAAATTTGGAATATCAGAAGGCCAGGGAGATTCAGGAAATACAGTTTTCCATCCATCAGTTCCTATTTTGAGCGGTTCCTGTTTTGTAAACTCTTCATCATCACCACCCGGCCAGCGATAACCGTTGTTCCTGAAGGCTTCTCCAAAAGCATTTCTTGTAGGAAAACCTGAATGGCAGGTATAACAGGAGGTTTGATATTTACGGGCAAAAGCAGGTATTGCCTGACTGTCCTGACTCCAGAACATTGCTGCCGGCACCATGCAAAGTGAAGCAATAGAAGCAAAGGTAATTTTTTTCATTGGGGGAATTATTTTGTGATTGGTGATATTTGTTCCTTCAAAAGAAATTGGTATTATTTTTTGAACGTAATAATTATATTCAGTAATTCAGAGTGTAAGAATAAAGTCAACACTGCTTTTTCATCGCCGAATAACAATTGTTAATGAATAAGAAAACATTATCCGTTTTATAACAATGATAATTATGTGTCAAATGCTGGCATTTTCATACATAATTATGGTCTGTAA
>CAISRK010000183.1 GCA_903887815.1 uncultured Bacteroidales bacterium
AATTTGAGCCTGTGAGTTTATCAGCAGACCCTAATTAACAAATAAACCAACTGATTGTTCGTGAATGATATAGGGGATAAGTACAGTTCTTTTTCAAGACTGCATAAACATTAGTTTTCAGGCTGGGGATAAAATCTGTCAGTACAAATCCTGATCGTCGGTGCCGAAAGCGCCGTTCGATTGGTTGTCGTTAAACGATGCACAATCGAAGTAATCTTCTTTCAATCCTTCAGGTCTCTCGAAATTGTTTTGCGAAACCTGCAACTGTGCATCGGCATATACCCTTTTCATATACAAGGCCCAGATAGGCAAAGCCATATTAGCTCCCTGCCCGAGTGCCGTTGTGCGGAAACGTATGGTGCGATCGTCGCCACCCACCCAAACGCCTGTAACAAGGTCGGGGGTAAGGCCCATAAACCATCCATCGGAATTGCTCTGTGTTGTACCGGTTTTACCGGCAATCGGGTTGTTGAGGCCATAGGTGCCCCTTAGCCGTGATCCTGTTCCACTTTCGACAACACCTTTCATAAGGCCGATCATCATGTAGGCTGTTTCTTCACTCATGGCCTCATCCTGGTGAGGTACAAACTGGGCAACCACATTACCGTGTTTATCCTCGATACGGGTAATAAACAGGGGCTGGACGAAGATTCCTTTGTTGGCGAACGTGCTCATAGCTCCGGTCATTTCGTAGAGCGAAATGTCGGGTGTTCCAAGGCAAATGGAAGGTACAGCAGGTAAAGGGCTGAAAATACCCATTTTACGTGCGATTTTTATGACAGCCTGTGGGCCGAAACGCTTAATAAGGTATGCTGATATCCAATTAATAGAGTTAGCTAAGGCTTCCTTAAGCGTTACCATCTGCCCTTCCTTGTATTTGCTTGAGTTTGAAGGCGACCAGAGTTTGCCGTTCGATTCGATGGAATACTGAACATTGGAAACCTTAGAACAGGGGAACATCTGGCCATCCTGCATGGCAACAGTATATACAAAAGGTTTAAATGTGGAACCCACCTGCCTGCGGGCAATAACAACATGATCGTATTTGAAATACCTGAAATTTATGCCGCCAACATAAGCCCGGACATATCCGGTTTGTGGTTCCATCGACATCAGCCCGGCATGCAGGAACCATTTGTGGTATTTGATCGAATCCATAGGACTCATCATAGTATCTATATCGCCTTTCCACGAAAAGACCCTCATTGGGATAGGAGTCCTGAATGCCAGTTCTATCGAATCGGCCGATAAACCGGCCCGTACCATACTCCGGTAACGGTCGGATCGTTTTTTTGAAGAAAGCAATAGTTTGTTAATCTCTTTGGGATCCGAAAGATCGTAAGGTGCGTGGGAATTGCCTTTCCAATGGTTGTAAAATGCAGGCTGAAGGTTTTTCGACATATGTTCCGTAACAGCCTCTTCGGCATACCGTTGCATATGCGAATTAATAGTTGTGTAGATTCGCAGGCCGTCCTTGTACAAGTTGTAATACGTTCCGTCTGCTTTCTTGTTTTTAGCTACCCAGCCAAAAGCAGGGTCGCGCTCCCAGCGGACCGAATCGGCAAGGTAATCATCGGGATTGTCGTAATTTTGTTTTTCGGGTTTATCTGCCATAAGCGATTCACGCAGGTACTCCCTGAAATAGGTTCCAGGGCCGCTGTTGTGGTCCTGAAGGGTAAATTGCGACATGTCAAGTGGTAGCATGCGTATTGAATCGTATTGACTTTCAGTAATATACCCGTTTTTGGCCATCTGGCTCAATACAACTTCACGGCGCTTTTTTGAGCGTTCATTATTCCTAACCGGGTTGAAATACGAAGGAGCTTTAAGCAAACCAATCAGGACAGCCGATTCCTGTAAGTTGAGCTCGGCGGGTGTTTTGTCGAAATACGTTTTCGAAGCTGATTTTATTCCAAAGGCAAGACTGCCAAAATCGACCGTGTTAAGGTATAAAGCAAGGATTTCTTCTTTGGTATAATTGCGTTCAAGTTTTATGGCAGTAATCCATTCTTTCAGTTTGGCATAAGCGACACCAAAAATGGTATAATGTTGTTCACGTGGGAAAAGATTTTTTGCAAGCTGCTGGGTAATTGTACTTCCTCCTCCTTTATCTTTATTTGTAATCATCCCTATTACTGCACGGGCGATTGCTTTCCCGTCGATACCCGAATGTTTTTCGAAACGTGCATCTTCCGTTGCGATAAGGGCTTTCACAAGCCAGGGTGATAATTCCGAATAATGGATATTTGACCTGTTTTCGAGGTAAAAAGAACCCAGGGTTTTCTGGTCGGCCGAAATAACTTCTGATGCAAGTTTGCTCTTGGGATTTTCAAGTTCTTCGAAAGTAGGCATAAATCCAAGCCAGCCGACCGAAAGAAACACAAAGAACAGGCCTGCAGCGACCATGGAAATGAAATAGAATTTCCAGAATCTTCTAACCCAATCATTTTCGTTCAGATTTTTTTTCATTCTTCAAATTGATTGTAAAAACCGGGCAGTGATTTCTCAAGCAAATAAAATCGGAGTCAAAAAAGCCTGGTCT
>CAISRK010000184.1 GCA_903887815.1 uncultured Bacteroidales bacterium
CCTGTTCCAGCCGTTGCCCAACGAAGCTGTAAATCCTGCGAATACAATTACTCCCGAAAAAGTATTGCTTGGGAAAACACTTTATTATGACAGCAGGCTTTCGATGCATAATACCGAAAGTTGTAATACCTGCCATAACCTGTCCACATTCGGCGTTGATAACAAACCAACCAGCCCCGGCGACAATGGCAAATTTGGCACACGCAATTCGCCCACAACCCTTAATGCTGCAATGCATTTTGTTCAGTTTTGGGATGGAAGGATGAAAGATGTTGAAGAACAGGCCGGAGGACCGGTAATGAATCCTGTCGAAATGAGTATGCCCGATGAAAAGGAGGTGATAGCCAGGCTGACGAAAAACGAAGGATATAAAAAAATGTTCGAAGCGGCCTTCCCGGGGGAGAAGCAAGCGGTTACATTTACGAATATGAGAAACTCAATAGCTGCTTTTGAACGCACTTTGCTAACTCCCGGTAAATTCGACAAGTTCCTTGAAGGCGATTTAACTGCACTCAGCGATCAGGAACTGAAAGGACTTAAAACTTTCATGGAAACAGGATGCACAGCCTGCCATACCGGGCCGCTATTGGGAGGAAACATGTTCCAAAAGTACCCGCTGTTCGGAACTCATAAAGAGTATACAGGTAGCATAGTTGACGACCTGGGCAAAATGCAGGCAACCAAAAACGAAGCCGATAAATATATGTTTAAGGTACCATCGCTCCGCAACATTGCTGAAACCTGGCCTTATTTACACGACGGCAGCGTGAAGGACCTGGATAAAACAGTAAAAATAATGGCCAAAGCGCAGTTGAACAAGGAACTTACACCTGAACAAAACGCTGATATTGTTGCGTTTATGAAAGCACTTACAGCTGATATCCCTGCCGATGCAAAACAGGTACCCGTAATGCCGTAATCAAAATTCTGATACACAAAAACCCCGCTCATGAAAATGTGTCGGGGTTTTTTAATGAAATGTTAATTCTTTATAAGTCTAAGATGGCACTACAATATGTCAGGAACTACCTCGTTCTCCCATCTAACCAATACATACAGTCATGAAAATGAAAGTCATAATTCCTGCCGTGCTGATAACGGTTACAGCAGGATTCACAGGGTGCCAGAAAGACACCAGATCCAATTCGGGGAATTCCACTTTAGAGTTCCAGATGCAGGCAATGAATAGAAGTTATTCCTTACCGGTAAGTGCAAACGGAAGTAAATCTGTAGCAGTATCATCAGCTGCGATAACCTGGGATACAGCCCGAATGGTAGTTTCCCGTTTAAAATATGAAGCTGAGTTGAAAAAAAACATCTCGAATCACGATTCAATTAAAATTGCATACGAATGGAATGGCCCGCAGATTATCGACCTGCTCGATCCTTCCACTGTGCTCGGCAGCTATACCCTGTTGCCAGGTTATTATGATGAAATTGAGCTTAATGTGCAGGGCCTGAAAAAAGATGCCGCCGGCAATCCGGTTTTTTATCTTAACGGAATGTATACAAATCCGGCTAATACATCGGTTCCCATTATGTTCAAAGTGTATGAGGATGTAATGTTCAAAACCGAAAAAGACAGCGTGGAGGTTACTGCCGACAATTCCATTTTTACCAGTACTATCCTGTTGTACCTCGATCAGTTGCTGGTAGGGATCGATCCCCTGGTTCTTGATCATGCCACCCTGACAAACGGAGCCATAGTCATATCAGCCAATTCCAATGCCGGATTATACCATTTAATCATGCAAAACCTTCATAAGGATCATCATTGCAGGCATAACCATAAGCCGGGGTATAATTAAGACAGTAAAAAATTTGATTCTTTTTCAGTACGACAAAAAGGAGGCGGGATTTCCCGCCTTTTTTTATTGTTTGGAATTTCATTCCTGTCAGGCAAAGCTTTGCCCTGAAGTTCCACCGCTGGGAATTATGGATTGGTGGTTGATTATATCACATTATCGTGCCTGTCGATACCGATGTCATGCATCGAAACCGGGTCCTCAATAGGTTCGAGGTGCGTAAAAACGGTTACCGGTGAATCAAACAGATCCCGTATGTCCTTCTCAACCTTTTCGACCCTGTTATGGCCTTCCTGTATAGTGAGATGTCCCGGCATCAGAATATGTACTGCAATAAACTTGCGTTGACCAGCCTGCCTGGTCATAAGCGAATGATAATCAAACCCCAGTGTTTTTAATGTGCCCAATGCAGTTATTATTTTTGAGCGCTCGGTTTCAGGAATACCGGAGTCGAGCAAACCCAGTGCCGACCGGTGCATTAGACGGTAACCGGTCCACAAGATATTAAGGGCAACACCAATGGCTACCAATGCGTCAAGCAAAAGCCAGCCTGTTATTTTTACAAGGCCAATGCCCAGCAAAACACCTACCGAAGTATACACATCCGTCATTAAATGTTTGCCGTCGGCTTCGAGGGTAATAGAATGGTTTTTCCGGCCGTTTTTAATCAGTATCATTCCTACAGCCAGGTTAATCCCTGAAGCCCCGACTGCAACCAGCAAACCAATTCCCACATTTTCGAGTGGTTGAGGATGCATTAACCGGGGAATTGCTGACCATATAATGCTAAAGGCAGCCAGTACGATCAAACCACCTTCAATAGCACTCGAAAAGTATTCTGCTTTATGATGGCCAAAAGCATGTTCTTTGTCGGCGGGCTTTTCGGCCAGCGTGATCATGAAAAGTGCTACTACAGCCGCTATCAGGTTAACACACGATTCCAACGCATCGGAGAATAAGCCCACAGAACCTGTAAGAGAATAAGCCAGTAATTTGAGACCTATAGTTGCTATTGCCGCAGCAATCGACAAATAAACAAATTTCTTTAACGACTGAGTCTGCATAGCCAAGCTGTATTATATGTTAATATTCAAACGGAAACGAAATTTTTGTATTTAACTTTTCTGATGTGAGTCCCCAAAAAGAACTTTCGGCAAAATAAATCGCCGGATTTTGATAATCAGCGAGATAAAAGATGTAATTTTATAATTCAGACTTTTCTTTCAGAGGAGTGCCGATTCCCAAAACAAAGGATCTAAACTTTGTATTTGGCATAAATCTCTTTCCGGGTCGGACAGGAGCAATAGGTCCTTTCTTCACCTTCATGCCGGTATGAGCAGGCTTCTTCAGATCCGCAAAGTATTCCGTGAACTTTACAGTTTACACAGAATACGACCTTTCCCATACATACTCCGTTTCCTTCGAGGCAGGAGAAATCCTTCGGGCAATCTTTTGTTGCCGCCTTTATGGTTTCACTAACAATATAAACGTCTTTCATTTCAGATAATCCTAATCCGGAAGGCCAAAAGTATAAAAGTGAACTTTACAAAACTAATTAAAATGGTTCAATTGGCATTACAAGATATCAGGTAATTTCAACACCTCTGCCGGATACATAATTAAACAGTATACTCACAAGGTTAAAGAAAGCTTGTCAATTTTCGCTGACCCGGTACAAGCGCAATGTGAAAATATATAAATATTGTTCCTGCTTTATATGACTTAATCCTGTTGAATATCAATATCATAGCATTTTTTATAGCATAAACTACGGGTTTCGCAAGGGTAATGAGTATTACAAAATCCATATATGTATATTATTATATATATCTTTGTAAGAGTTTTTAGCAAACCTATGCCGAATAAATATGCTGTCTGAAATTTCATTTTATAAAAAATCATATTGTGCTCTGATTGCATTTTCATGGATTATTTTCATGGATTACAGTGCTTTTTCACAGACACAACCAGGTGATTTTTTAAATAATTTCAGCATCACACAGGAACTTAAAGTCCCGGTCAGGACCGCTATCGATAATGCCGGCCATATTTATGTTACTGATGCTTCTCAGAAATGCATTCTTCGTTACGATTCCTCCTGGAATTTTATCGACAGAATACAGGTTGGCGAAAATCCCACTTCGATCGCTATAAGTGATAACAGTACCCTGTTTGTTGGCGACTATACAAACGGGAAAATATATAAGCGGCTATCGAACGGCACCATTTCGCTGATTTATTCTGATACAATCTCTCCGTCATCGATGGTGGTGAGCCCGATAAATGAGCTTTATGTGGTCGACAGCAGATCGAAAAAAGTACTGGTACTGGATTTTGCCGGTAATGTGATCAGGACATTCGGCAGCGGGGTTTTCCTTTTTCCCACAGGTATAGCTTTTGACCGTAAAAACAACAGGGTCATAGTTGCCGAACATGGTGGTTTTGGCAATGGATTTAATCTGCACACCGAAATACGGATCTTCGGCCCATCCGGTAATCTGATATCCACATTCGGCGGATGGGGCAACAGTCCCGGGAAATTTTACCGGATCCAGGGATTAACAGTAGGCCGCTGCGGGAATATTTACGTTACTGAACCATACCAGGGGAATATCAGTGTTTTTAATGAGAACGGAGTATATATCACGCGCTTTGGTATCTGGGGCGACACCCTGGGTCACCTGAACGTGCCTATGGATGTGGTTTTTGATTCACGCGAAAGAGTTTATGTTGTTTCGCTGAATAACAGCGCGTTAGAAGTTTTTAACATTACCGATTTGCTGCCATCGTCAACTATAACCAGCGGTAGCGCCCATATTTGCCAGGGAAGTTCAACTCCCATTGAAATCCATTTTACAGGAACCGCTCCCTGGACGTTTACTTACACAGTTAACGGGGCAAATCCTCAAACTATTGCCAATACCTACACTAACCCGTATATACTGAATGCAAGTGTGGCCGGAGCCTACAATGTAACGGCCTTATCCGACGCCAATTCCGCAGGAACCTGTTTTTCAAATACAGCTTATGTAATTCTGAATCCTTTGCCTACAGCAAATATGGCTTCGGTTAATACTGTGATCTGTGAGGGAGAAACAACTTCCATACCGATTAATTTAACAGGTAAAGCCCCATGGAATTTCACGTATACAATCAACGGGTCAAATCCAACAACAATAAATGACATATATGCCAACTCATATAATTTAATTGCCAGCCAGGCCGGAACGTACCGCATAACAGCCCTTACAGGCGATAATTGCCAGGGGACGGTTTTTACCGGGAGTGCAACAGTGAGTTTGAACTCCAAACCGGAATCCAACATTTTAACTTCAACAACCGTGATTTGTAGCGGAGGTTCAGCAAATATTCAGATAGAATTTACCGGGATAGCTCCATGGACATTAGCATATGCCTTGAATGGTCAAAACCCGGTTATCTTAGCAAATATCACATCAAATCCCTATAACCTGGCTGTGTTTAGCCCGGGGACATACAAACTTGTTGCACTTTCGGATGCAAACTGTACAGGTTCAGTCTTCAACGGCTCAGCGGTTGTTACTGAACACGTTTTGCCGGTATCGAACTTTATTTCGGGCAATCCGACCATTTGCTCCAATGATTCCGCAACTATTTCAATTGATTTATCGGGAAGTGCACCCTGGTCGTTAACGTATACAATTGATGGGTCGAATTCCAGAACGGTTCCCGCAATAAATGTGACCCCATATACTTTCAATACAAATCTGCCAGGCGTTTATGAAGTTGTTTCGTTATCGGATGCCTATTGCAGTGGTGTAAGTTTTTTTGGGAACTCTATAGTTACTGTAAATCCATTACCGATTGTAAACTTAGGTCCCGATATAGGCATCTGTTCCGGGCAAACAGTAATTCTTGACGGGGGCATCCACGACACCTATTTATGGAGCGATTCGTCGACAAATCAAACATTAACTGTCAACTCCACAGGGAATTACCGTTTGCTTGCAACTGATAATAATTGTCAGAATTCTGACGAAGTATTTATATTTGTATTACCGGCCCCTTTATCTGCCTTTGGATACAGTGTTAATACTCTTGAGGTTACTTTCGCTAACAATTCGTCCTATGCCGATTCGTATTTCTGGGATTTTGGCGATGGTTTTACGGATAATTCGCCCAACCCGATTCACCAATACACCGCATCCGGAGCTTATATAGTTTCACTTTCAGCATCCAGCCAGATATGCGGAACGTCAACTTTTATCGATACGGTTAACCTGGTTATCGCTTCAATTAAAGATATAAAACCGGCAGTATTGATAAGTGTTTATCCTAATCCCTCCCATGGGATTTTTACTTTGGATGTTACCAATCCCAATTCCGGGAAGTTGAAAATTGCAATTTTTAATTCCATAGGTCAGGTTGTATACAGTACAGAGATGAATTCGGTCAAATCGACGGAGCAGGTTAACCTTGGTAATATGGCATCAGGTGTTTATTCAATACGTTTGGTATCGAATGAAATGATAAAAACTGTCAAATTAGTTCTGACGGATTAATGCAAGAAACGGAGGAGTATGAGAGATAATAATCCAATCATAAAAAGAAGTCTGGTCTGGAGAAGAGCACTCCGGTTTGTTGTTGTGTTGCTCGTTTGCTGCAATCAATTTACCTATGCCCAGATTATACAACCTACTGCCTGGACAAAAGCCTATGATCAGGTCTCGGGGACATGCAATACAGTTTCGTTTCCTGTTTCTGCTGGTATACGACGGGTACTTGTTGTTGGCATTACACATACTGTAACCGCAAGTGCAGTTCAAACCGACCCAACAACAATTACATACGGTGGGGTAACCTTAACGAAGGCAACAAGTAATGGTGCAACCAGCGGACGTACTCATACCTGGTTGTATTTCCTGAAAGACAATGCCGTTATGGATGGCACTTTATTACCCTTAAATGTTACTTTAACCGGAACTAACGCTAATGTTTCGGTGTGGTATACAGTTTTTGACGGAGTTGATCAATCGCCCGCAACATATACAACAGGCAATGGTTTTGCAGCTGCAGCCGGAAGCGGACCGGCCCAGTTAAGTGCCGCAATGGCTGTAGATGCGAATCAACAGGCAATTTATATTTCGGGTATGTACAGTGCCAACACTACTGTGCCTGCATATACTATAAATGCTAACTGGACCTCAGGAGGAATTAATTCAGGGAATAACGGGGCAATATCCTGGAAGGATGAAGTTACAAAACGGAATATTCCCATAACAATTACTACAGATCTTGCTACTACCTCAACAATAACGCCTGCCGGGAATATTCGCTGGGCCATGTCGGCAATGAGCCTGCCCATGTATTCGCCGCCGGTTCTCACCATTTCGAATCCAACAACGGCAGTTGCTGCATCTTCTGTTTGTGTATCAGCTTTGAATGTTCCTATACATGCTTTCAGGATTGGAGCAACCGGGAGTGCCGGTGTTTTAACTGATTTTCAGTTTACTACATCCGGGACTTATGCCGCTTCTGACTTAACAAATTTCAAATTGTGGTGGAGCAGTGCAAATTTGCTTTCAGGGGCTACTTTACTGTCGACCAATTCAACTCCAGCGGCTGCAGGAATACAAACTTTTCCATCGTTTTCGGTCAACATACCGCTAGGTACTTCCTATAATTTCTGGATTACTGCTGATATTTCAGGTACCGCTATTGATGGCAATACACTTGCTGTATTCGGGTCAGCAGCATCTGATATGACAACCACAGCCGGCACTGCTGGGGGGCCAACTTCTGCAAGCGGAACACAGACTGTAGTAGCACCTCCAACAACTGTGATAGTAAGTGGCGGCGGAGCATTTTGCGACAATGCCACTCTAACAGCTTCGGGGGGCGCTGGCGGTACAATTTACTGGCAAAATACAACCTCTAACGGAACATCTACAGCCACCCCTTCAACCAGCCAGGTTGTTGCAGCCAGCGGCACATATTATTTCAGGGCACAGAATGCAACAGGGTGCTGGGGTGTGCAGGGAAGTGCAACACTCACATTAAACCCGGTTAGTATTACATTTAGTGCCGATCCTACTATCTGCCGGGGGATTACAAGCGCCAACCTCAATTACACTGCTACAACCGGGACCCCAAACCAGTACACTATAGTTTACAGCGCTGCTGCCCTTGCCCAGGGATTTGCTAATGTTACAAATGCCACACTTCAGGCCACCCGGATACTCATGGTTGTTCCTGCTGCCGCCGCTGCAGGTACGTATACTTTTGATGTAACAGTCCGAAATTCAACAACCGGATGTGTGAGCCCGGTTTATACCAGGACAATAACTATAAGTACTCCTCCAACATTGGTCACTGTATCAGGCGGAGGTTCGTATTGTGGCGGCAGTGCCACTTTATCGGCATCCGGTGGTATAGGAGGCACAATTTATTACCAGGGTACAACTTCAAATGGAACATCAACAGCAACTCCTTCGACCAGCCAGGTTGTTTCAACCAGCGGAACCTATTATTTCAGGGCTTTAAACGGAGGATGCTGGGGCACGCAAGGCAGTGCAGCAGTTACAATTAATACCGCTAATACCATAACGCTGGGAGCGGATCCGGCGGTCTGCCGCGGTATTGCTTCGGCTAACCTCACCTATAGTGCAACAGCCGGAACTCCAAACCAATACAGTATAGTTTACAGTGCTGCCGCAATTGCTCAGGGTTTTGCAAACATAACAAATGCTGTCCTTCCGGCCAGCCCTATCGTTTTGGTTGTACCTGCTGCAGCTACAGCAGGCACCTACAGTTTTACTGTTTCAGTCCGAAATTCAACTACAGGTTGCGCCAGTGTAAATTATTCAAAAACGCTTACATTAAATCCATTACCTGCAACACCCGGGGCAATAACGGGTTCTGCCGTACAACCACCCTCAATCCCGGGATTAGTATACAGCATTCCAAGTGTTGCCAATGCTACAACATACGCATGGTCAGTTCCTTCCGGATGGATTATAACCGCAGGACAAGGATCTGCTTCAATCGTCGTTACATCAGGTGCTGTTGGCCAGAACGGAAACATTTCGGTTACAGCAGGCAATTCATGCGGAACCAGTGCTGCTTCCTTATTGGCTGTTACAACCTCTATTCCGGTTCCACACGGTACTTTATGCAATCAATGCCATATCAATCATAATGCTCCCGGCGGACAATTAACCATGATAGCCGGGAATGCAAATCTTTGTATAAGTTGCCATAATCCTGCAGGTTCGGCTAGTCAGAAACCCCTGGCAAATTCCGATAAAGCAACCCCGGGAGTTGGCGGAACTTCGCATTCGTGGGATAAAAATGCTGTTAATACAACCTACCAGACCAACCTGCCAACAAATGCAGCCATGCTTGTCAGGGTCAATTCAGGGCAAATAATCTGTTCAACTTGTCACGACCAGCATTCGCAAACGTATTATCCATATTTAAGGGCAAGTAATTCAGGCGACGCTTTGTGCAAGGATTGCCACTCAGCCCGGAATTTAGGCAGGTACCTGGATAATACTGCAACAAACCGAAGTTCACACCCTGTAGGAGTAACTTACAACGGAGCCGACCCGAGGTTCCTGGCAACCCCTTCGGCACCTATTGTTTTGGTTAGTTCAAAAGTGGAATGTTCGAGTTGTCATAAAACCCATTATGCAGGCTCATCCGACGGGAATATTCTCCGTATGACATACAACGAAAATCTTTGTGAAAGCTGTCATGCTCCTGCCACAGCCACTTCAACAATGGATCACAAAGGGATGAGTTGTATAACCTGCCACGATCCGCATCAAAGCGGCTCGACAAATATTTATTTACTCCGCGATAATATTGTTACACCTAACAGTGGAACGAAATCTGTTGTTTTTAATGCAAATTCAAGCGGATCGAACTATGCCGACGGATCCGGTACCTTTAACGGAGTATGTGAAGTTTGCCACACGCTTACGGATCATTATACCAATACCACAATGGGTACCACCGATGCCCGGCATATGGTTAACCCTGTGACAAAATGTGTGACCTGCCATCCTCATAATAAAGGATTCGCGGCACAAACCGATTGCTTTGCCTGTCATAATGCAGTTGCAGGAAGCCGGAGACAAATAGTTGATGCTGCCGGAAACGGCACGGGCGCAGGTGGTGATTTCAAAAGGACTTCCCATCACGTAACCGGGGCAATACCTGATGTAAACGATTGTATCAAATGCCATTATATGGGTGACCATAAAAATGGAACAGTGAAACTTCTGGATCCTGACCAGGGTTACCTGAATATATATACCTATAATCCTGCAAACAAATCGGGTGTGGAGAGTTTCTGCCTGAATTGTCACGATGCAAATGGTGCCAATGGAGATACTTCACCCTTTAGCGATGGTGTTACGGCTCCTGTAATTAACCAGGCGATGTGGGCAGCCTCATCGCATAAAACGGATGGAACTGCAAATGCCAATACCTGTCTTGCGTGTCATGACAACGGTCATGGATCTAATAAAAGCACTTTGATTGGTCCATACGCTTATGCCGGGCCCGGAACAGGAACAGATTTAATGAACGAAGAAGAAGGTTTTTGCCTTGGGTGTCATGGGTCCGGTGGAGTAGCTGCAATACAGGTACATCTCTCATTTCTGAATGCAAACACTGCTACTGCAATCCGCAAACACGACCCGACCGCTTCGTACCGTAAGCACCTGAATGAAGAAAATACAGGTGCTGCCTTTGGAGGTGCAAACCGGCATGTTGAATGCGTGGATTGCCACAACCCTCACGGAGCCAAAGCTTATGCCGTAACAACTGCACCAACCATATATAATGCAATGATCGGCACATCGGGTGTAACTCCTTCATATGCCGGTGCAGGAGCTCCAACTGGATTTACTTTCAACGAGAACACAACATACGAATACGAGGTTTGTTATAAATGCCATTCCAGTTTTACAACTCTGCCAGGCTATTTGCCATCAGGCTGGACCGGCACTGCCGACGAAGCCGACGGACTTAAAAAACTCACTACCGGTGGCACGAATACACAGATTGCCGATTCGCGCGATATGGCTAAAGAATATAACCCGGCTAACGCTTCGTATCACCCTGTAATGGCAGCAGGAACAAATCTGAATATCAATGCGGCTACTTTCCAGACAGGATGGACTTTTACGTCGATGGTTTACTGCTCAAGCTGCCACGATAATACCCAGAAAGCAACTGCCGGTTATGGCAGGGGACCTCACGGATCGCAAAACCTGCATATTCTCGATGCCGGAACCGGTGGAAATTCGGGTAATAAAACTACTCACAATGGTGCAAACACCTCAACAACTGATTTTTGTACAAAATGCCATAAAGCCACGTCTTACATTTCGGGAAACACAAGTTCGCGCTTTGGTTACCATTTGTACCATGTAGCCGATCAAACCCAGGAGGGCTGTTATATATGCCACGATTCCCACGGAAGCGAGCAGGTGCACCTGATTAATTTCAGCAGGAATCAAACGGCAAGCTGTATTTCATCAGTAACCACCAATTCACAAGCCGCTTTTGTGCATGCAGCAGGAACGGCAGCCAATTCCTGTGGTGTTACATGCCATGGAACAAGCCATGGTTCAGGGAAATCGTATAATCCTGCGTACAATTAAGAAAATGATGAAATAACCCAACCCGACTATGAAAGGTGTTTTTTTATTGCTGACGGTCATCCTATCTCCGTTTTTATGCTTTTCGCAGGAAAAAACACCGGGCCAGGTGGCTGATATTGATGGCAATATATATAATACGGTTAAAATTGGCGACCAGGATTGGCTAAAGGAAAACCTTAAAGTTACCAGGTACAATAACGGAGATCCTGTTCCCATGATCAAAGATGTTTATACCTGGACCACACTTAAGACCCCGGCTTATTGTAATTACGACAACAGTGAACGGATAGCTATGGAGTATGGCCGTTTGTACAATTATTATACCGTTGTGGATGAAAGGAAACTTTGCCCTGCCGGAACGCATGTTCCAAGCGACAAGGAATGGGAAATCTTATCTGAATACTTAGGTGGGATGAAAGTGGCCGGCGGAAAAATGAAAGAACCCGGTACTAAACACTGGAGGAGCCCCAATGTAATTTCGATAGATACAACCAATGGGAATTTCAGCGAAGTTTCCGGAAACGAAAGCGGATTTTCGGCTCTTCCGTCGGGCCGGCAATACCACAACTGCTATACATTTCTCGGGGAATATACCCAGATATGGTCGACAACCCAATGCAGCTACGATGATGACCTGGTGTGGTGCCGGTATATGACTTTCAGTCTTCCTCATCTGAACCGGTTCACCTATAAAAAACATTACGGACTTTCAGTCCGTTGTTTGATGGATTAGATTCTGATCGGTGGATACTCATTTTGATTGCCACTTTCAAGTTTAATAATTGTATAGTTTGCCTCAATACTGCAGGCATCAAATAATTAGTCCCGTTATTTAACTAATAATTAATACTTTTGTATCTTGAAACATATTGATATATGTACTTATATAAGCCCATGAAAACTAACATCTTAGCTTGTTTTTTGTTTATCGTATTCAGTGCCTGTCAATCCGGACAAAATTCACAGGCCCAGGCACAAAGCACGGATGGAGTGCACACGGTAATTGTAAAAGAAGTACTTCAAACAAGTACCTATACCTATTTGCTTGTAACCGAAAACTCAGCTGAAAACTGGCTTGCTTTGCCTAAAATGCAGGCAAGCCCGGGTGAAACCTACTATTATAAAAACGGGTTTAAAATGACGGATTTTGAAAGCAAGGAACTTGAAAGAAAATTCAAAACCGTCTATTTTCTTGAATCCGTAAGCACAACTCCCGACATTGCCGTAAAAGCAACAAGTTCGAATCCCCATGTTGCAATGTACCAGCAGCAGCCCGATACGGCAGCCACGGTGCAATACAAAGCCGAAGTTATAGTCAAGAAGGAAGAAGTAAACCTTCAACCTGCTGATCAGGGCATCACTATAGCCGGGCTGTTCTCGGATAAAGATAAGTATGATGGAAAAACAATTCAGATCAGGGGCAAGGTAACCAAGTTTAATGCAAAAATCATGGGTAAAAACTGGATCCATATCCAGGATGGTACTGAATACTCCGGCAAATTCGACCTTACTGTTACAACCGCTATTGAGGCTACCCTAGGCGAAACCATCATGCTCGAAGGCAAAATTGCACTGAATAAGGATTTTGGATATGGTTACTCGTACGAAGTCCTGCTCGAAGATGCAAGACTGGTGACCAAATAAGCAACCCGTGCACCAACAGATTTCTGAAACTTTTTAATCTCTGGAATGCTTAACTTGATTGCCACTCTCGTTAATTTTTTAACATTTATGCCAGCAATAAAAATCCGAACTGCATTTCTGTATTTCTTCATCGCAGTGTCAGTACAGTCATGCAACTATTCCTCCAAGGAAACGCAAAACCTACAGAATCAGCCTAATGCGGTTCCTAAAACGGATGATCCGACCCAAATAGCAGATAATCCTGCTACGTATTTAAAAGCACTTGAAACGGATTCACTGAACACAGCCATTAGGCTAAAACTTGCCGGTTATTATTATTCAAACCAGGATTTTGAAAAATCACTTTATCAGAATCATACTGTACTCCACATCGACAAAGAAAACCTGGCTGCCATATTTAACCTGGGTAATATTTATTACGATACTCAACAATTCGCACAGGCCATAAAATATTATGAGCAATTTCTGAGCCGCGACAAAAATAACTGCAATGTCAGATGCGACCTGGCCACCTGTTATCTCAGCACAAACAATCCCAATAAAGCGATGAGCCTGTTGCGCGAAAATATAAAGATCGACGCATCTCACCCTCAGTCGCATTACAACCTGTCGGTTGTACTTTCACAAACCGGCAAAACAGCCGAAGCAGACCAGGAAATGAAAATATATAAAAGCCTGCAATCCGGGATGCCCCGGTAAAAAGTTTAACCGTAATAAATTAAAACAGAACTGCAAAAAAATCAATTATGGCAAAGCGTATACTGAAATTTGTTTTTTCATCACCCATGACCATTATCCTTCTTACTATACTTGCATTGGCCCTGGCAACTGCAACTTTTATCGAGGATAAATACGATACTCTTACAGCACGGCAAATGGTTTACCAGGCTAAATGGTTCGAGTTAATCTTTGTCCTTTTAATTCTCAATCTATTCGGGCACATCAAACAGTACAACCTTCTGAGCCGGAAAAAATGGGCCGGACTCCTTTTTCATACTGCATTTATCGTAATAATTATCGGGGCAGGAGTTACCCGGTACTTTGGTTTCGAAGGTACAATGCCTATCCGCGAAGGCGAAACCTCCAGTATAATCTATTCGTCTGATGCCTACCTTGATGTTACCGTTAAGGATAACGACCAAAAGCAGGAATACAGCAAACCGCTTATTATTAGCCAGTATACTTCCAATGCAGCACATATAGGTTTTAAGGTTGAAACAAACAAAAAGGTTGAAATCGACTACAACAAGTTTATTCCGAATGCCGTTCAGCACGTACAGGAAAATGTTCCGGGTGGGAAAAACATTGCCAGCCTTATTGTTTCAAGCCAGCAAGGCCGGCAAAATATATTTGTGGAAGAAGGGACCGATAAATCGGCCGGAGGCATTTCGATTGGATTTTTTAACAAGAACAGCAGCAGTACAGTTAGTATTTTTGAGGATAAAGGTGTTCTGAAATTCATTTCCCCGCTTGGTATGTTTGCAGGCGACATGACAATGGCCCCGCAGGACACTATACAACCCTTCACGGTTACCGAACTCAGGTCGGACAAACTGTATAATGTGCAGGGAACTTTTTTGAAACTGCAGCGGATTTATAAAAGCGCCAAAATGGAATGGACGGCAGGTTCCACTGACACAAAAGGCGAAAGTGTTTTGCTCCTGGATGTTACAATTGATGGCAAAAAACACGAAGCAGCAGTATTTGGCGGACCCGGATATTTCATGACCATGCAGAAATTTAAGTTTGAGAATGTACCCGTTGAGATCGGCTATGGCGAAAAAGCGATTGAACTGCCTTTCGCCATTAAACTCAACGATTTTATCCTCGACCGCTATGCCGGTTCCATGAGTCCGTCATCCTATGCCAGCGAGGTTACACTTATCGATGCAAAGAATAATATCAATGAGAATCACAGAATTTTCATGAACAATGTCCTGGATTACAATAAATACAGGTTTTTTCAATCGTCGTATGATGTTGACGAGAAAGGAACTATTCTTTCGGTAAATCACGATTACTATGGAACACGGATAACCTACCTGGGGTATATACTCCTTATCCTGGGATTCATCCTTACACTCCTCAACAAACACTCCCGTTTTTATATGCTTGCCCGCAAAATCGGCGAAATCAAGCAAAAAAGAATAGCCGGCACACTTGTTACTATGTTTGTTTTAGGAATCAGTATGATTTCATTTGCGCAACAACAGCCGGGGAAACCGGTTTCAGCCGATCATGCCGACAAATTCGGTCACCTCCTCAGCCAGACTTTCGACGGACGATTTGAACCGGTTCATTCACTTGCATACGATGTAATGCATAAGATCTCGCGGAAAGACGTGTTTGATATCGAAGGCAGAGGCAGTATGAATGCCATGCAGGTAATGATCGACATGATGTTGAACCCTGAGTTCTGGAAAGGACAGAAAATGATTTATGTTAGGGAAAAATCAGTACAGGATGTGATTGGCGTAAATAGCAAATACGTTTCATTCCTCGATTTTTTCAGTAGCGGAGGTGAGTATAAACTTCAGAAATATGTAGAAGAAGCCTTCCGTAAAAAACAGTCGGAACAGAATAATTTTGATAAGGAAATTATTAAAGTCGACGAGCGCCTGAACATATTTGTAATGGCTATCAACGGAAGTATGCTTAAGATATTCCCCGACCAGGCTTCGACAAACAACAAATGGATAAGTGTCGACGATAAAGAGTCAACAACAGCTCTTACCGGGGCTGTATTGGTCATTAATGCAGATCTTCGTTTAAATCCGCTGAGTTACAGGAATATGATGATTGCTTATATTACTGAGGTTTCAAAAGGGATTTCTTCGGGCGATTACAGCCAGGCTGAAAAAATAATGGGTTATATCACAAGTATACAGCGAAATTCGGCCGGCCCGGAATTACTTGCTTCCGAAGCAAAAATCAACACAGAGATTTTGTACAACAAGCTCCAGATATTTATAACGTTGCGAAATTTCTATGCATTACTGAGTGTGATTTTACTGTTTCTTGCCTTTGTTGATAATTTGCAGGTCAGGAAAAACAGGATTGTTTCCTGGAGCCTCAGTATTTCGATCGCATTGCTGGCTGCGGGTTTCCTCTATCATACTTTCGGCCTGGTACTTCGCTGGTACCTTACAGGTCATGCCCCATGGAGTAATGGATACGAATCGCTGCTGCTTGTTGCATGGGGCGGCCTGCTGGCCGGGTTCAGTTTCGTGCGCTATTCGAAAATTACACTTGCTGCAACTGCTTTACTTGCTTTTTTCATGCTCATGACTGCCAGCCACAGCAGCTACGATCCCCAGCTTACCAACCTGCAGCCGGTTTTAAAATCGTATTGGCTTATTGTTCATGTTGCTACACTTACAATAAGTTATGGGTTTTTAGGTTTAGGATTTTTCCTGGGGCTTATGAACCTGACAATCAACCTGTTTAAAACCCGGAAAAACCAGGGAAGACTTGATTTGATCGTTACAGAACTCACATATATAAACGAAATGAACCTTACGATAGGGATTGTTCTGGCAACAATCGGAACTTTTCTGGGTGGGGTGTGGGCCAATGAATCCTGGGGCCGTTACTGGGGCTGGGATACCAAGGAAACCTGGGCGCTTGTGATAGTTATAGCTTATACGCTGGTACTGCATTTGCGTTTTATACCCAAAATGGGAAGTACTTTCGTATTCAATGTTGCCTCCGTTCTGGGATTTGGCAGTGTGATTATGACTTTCGTGGGTGTAAACTACTATTTATCCAAAGGACTTCACAGTTACGGAGCCGGTGACACACCTGTTTTCCCGCTCTGGGCATGGGGAATCATACTTTCGGTATTTGCACTTATAGTAGCTTCAGGTTTTAAAAGCAATCTATTAAAAAGCAAACCTTCCGCCGGTAACGAATAAGAAATCTTCTCTCATTTGATGCTGACCGGATAGGAACAAAAGCATCTTGAATAGCTTTTTAAAAGCGTTTGTATATTCTCCGAACCTGTATTCGGGATTATTTAACAGCGCATGTAACTAAATTTTTTTTATTTTTATAACTTGCTGCAAAACAAACGTGTAATGGTTCTCCTTTACAAAGCGAATGTGTTTAGCACGAAATTTGCAACAAGACAAACAGTAAACTATTTTCGTACGAAATAGTTACAACCTTATCCGTTCTGCAATGTATCATAGATACCCATATAGTACATCTCGTCCGCTTGTTACACTGCTTCTTTTCTGTAGCCTGGGTATGGATGTTTTCGGGCAGGAAAACGATCCAAATAATAAAGCAGCAACTACAGAATTTCCGAAGGTTGAATGGATAAAAAGCTGGCCTTCAGCTGATAGCCGGCAACCACCCCAAAAATTTCGCAACCGGTTTATTTCTATCGTTTTTGGCACAAAAATCCCGAGGTTAAGCAATCCCGTGGCTGTTTGTGCTGTAAGCCCCGACGATTTCTGGGTACTTGACCAGGCCAATAAGACTGTTTTCAGGGTTGAGAAGGGGGTGGGTGATATCACCCACC
>CAISRK010000185.1 GCA_903887815.1 uncultured Bacteroidales bacterium
ATAACTCCAGGGTTGCAGGGCAAACTTATCATTCCCTGTAAGTTTATATTCCTTACTGGTAACTAGTTCCTGGTAAATCCCTTTATAATAAGCCGAGTTCAGAATTACGTTGACAGCCTGCTTATTGAAATTAATGACCGTGATCACTCTATCTCCGTTTTTCTCCCGTGCGAACGAAAGAACCTGGTCCATTTTGTCGTTGGTAATCCTTTCCATTTCTCCGCCCCGGTTGCCGTTCCATAATGCCTGGTTTTCGTGTTTCAACGCGAAGAGCAGGGTGTAAATCCTTGCGCTTTCGTTATCTTTCCATTCTATGGGATCTTTTTCGAAGAAATTAAGCGAGCGGTTCAGACCGGCATCCTGTCCGCTGTAAACCATCGGGATTCCATCGATGGTGGCGGCAAGCACCATTGCGGCGTGCAGTCCTTTTCCAAAATTGGAATACTGGTTTCCTTCCCAGGAGTTTTTATCGTGATTTTCGGTAAAAGTCATTCGAAAACCATTTCTCGGGAATATACTCACATGCTCAGCAATATAACCTTCAGTTAATCCTTCTATTCCTGTGTTTTGTGTTGTTATGGTATGAATGTGATCCCAAGAGGCTCCAGGCATAGGTTGCATCGAAGGCTTTTTTGAGAAGATCTTTCGATTCCGATTCGGCCAGCATGAACACAGGATTGATTCCATCAAGTTCCTTATGGGCATTTTCTCAGAATTCGATAGGGACAAAACTGGCAACATTGCACTTGTAGCCGTCAATGCCAGTTCCTTTTACCCAAAATTCAAGGGCTTCGGTCATGGATTTGCGAAGTTCGGGCTTGTCGCAATTGAAATCTATAATATCATTATAATCGCGCCATGGGGTTGACTGGAAATTCCCTTCCCTGGTATACCAGTCAGGATGTTGAGCAACCAGTAGGTTGTCACGCGAAGAATGATTGGCTACCCAGTCGATTATCATATGCATTCCTATTGAATGAATTTTCGTGACAAGCGCTTTAAACTCTTCCATGGTAACGAATTCAGGGTTCACTTAATAGTAATCCTGCATGGAATAATATCTTCCAAGCTGCCTTTACGGTTCTTTTGGCCAATAGTGTGCACAGGCATTAACAGATAATGTCAATTCCAAGTTTTTAATCTTGGCAGATGCGCTCCGAAAACTTTAAATGTTCCCAGTGTTTTATATTGCCTGATATTTACCTCGTAAATGGTAGCATTTTTACTCCAATCCGGGTGCTTGAGTTCTACATCCGGTTTTGGCTGGTACCTTTCGTCCTGATCGTTTCCTGCTTTGTTCCTGTTTCCTCCGGTGCAACCGGCAAGCAGGGCAACACAGGTACACGACAAGATTGTTAAGTGATTTCATCAGATTTGGTATTTCTGAAACTAATATTACTTTCGATTAAACAAGGAATGAACAGAAATACCTGGACAACAGCCTGGCAAATTCCAGAACAACATGTAAAAATAAAAATTTCGTTCATACCAGTATGGCAGATTTATGGGTTCATGAACGGTATTTCAGGAGGAAAAAGTTCTGCCGCAGCAGAGCCGATTATTGTTCAGTGCTAGTGTGAAGCGGGTTCTTTTAGAGGCGAAACGATTGTTTCGGTATGGATCACTCCTTTTGCTTCGCGGTGAGGAGCATGAGGGTGCCATCCTACAACACCAAGCATAATGAAGAAACCAAGAATGTAGGCAACTATCACAAACCAGCCTGCTTTTACATAATTTACCACCGAACGCATTTCGGGGAACATGTTCGAAAGCGCCACACCCGCTGAAGAGCCAAACCAGATCATCGACCCGCCAAAACCAACGGTATAGGCGAGTACGCCCCAGTCGTAACCACCCTGTTCCAGGCACAGTTTGGTTAACGGAATGTTATCGAAGACAGCCGAAACAAAACCAAGCGAGAAAGCTGTTTGCCATGTTGCAGCCGGAAGTTCATTTACAGGCATTAACGAAGCACATGTTACCAGGGCGACCAGGAAAATAGTTCCCTGAATGGATTTGGGAATCTCGTCCCATGGAGTTTTGCTGATGAATGACCCGATTAATATTGCGACCCAGACTCCTATTGCTGGAAAATCGAGAAGATAATTGGTAAGTATTGCCCCAATCAGTATCAAAGCAACAATAAGAATCTTTACCGGATCAATTTTAGCTTTTTTGTTTGGATCCCTTTTAATACGGTGGTACCTGTCCTGTACAATGGCTGCCGGGATTCCAAAAATAAAAAGTGCGGGAATAGCAGCTGCATATCCGTGCAATACATGCAGAGGATTAACACCGTCAATCCACATAAGTGTTGTTGTGGTATCGCCGACTACTGAACCGGAGCCGCCTCCGTTACTTGCAGCAACAATTGCAGCCAAGTAACCCAGGTGGACTTTGCCCCTGAAAACGACAACGGCAACCGCACCACCTATCATGGCTGCTGCAATATTATCGAGGAAACTCGATAATACGAAAATCAACGCCAGCAGCACAAATCCACCCTTCCAGTCGTTGGGTAGAAATTCGGGCAGTTTATCAGGGATGCCTGATTCTTCAAAAATCTTCGCTAATATTCCAAAACCAAAAAGCAAACCGGTCAAGTTAACCAGCGTGCGCCATTCTCCCTCTTCACTTGCATTCCCGGTTACATGTTCAATAAACGAATACTCCGGTAGAAAAATGTATTTCAATACTAAAATAGAAGTGAGGCCCAAAAGCGCAACATACATGGTTTTGTTGTGAAAAACCGCTACCCCGACGAGGGTCAATGCAAAAAGTACAAATTCAAGCCTGATGCCAAATATAAGGGGTATTGAAGCCGGAACAGCAGCAAAAGTTAACACCGGAAGCAGCAGAAATATGCCGGTGAGAATTGAAATCAATGCTTTAGAATTCTTATTCATATAAATTGGTTGTGAGTTTAGGTTGCGTATATGTTGAACATAGTGATTCCGGCCTTTTGTACCGGTTTACGAAGGCGCAAAAGTATGTAAAAACAATTTCAGTATCTATCCAGGCTAGATATTTATAAATAGTAATAAAACCCGCTTGAAATTAGGGCAGATATATTGCTCCACCCGATACATTTTTTACAGCACCGGTTACGGAAGCAAGGCTGTTTGGTGAGCACCGCCATCGAAGCAAGCCAAGGAAAGCAAAGACCAGTGCTTCTTTATAGTTAATAGTTTCTTCATCCGGGATTATGAGTTCAACGGGAGTATTAGCTGCAATCCTTCGGACCAGGAAAGTGTTAAGCGCCCCTCCGCCAGTAATAAGCATTTGTTTCCCGGGAGCATTTTCAATGCATCCCGAAATCTGCAATGCAATATGTTCACAAAAAGTACGGGCAGCATCTTCGGGACTCACATTATAGTATGTCAGCAATGGGAGGATTTCCTTCTCAACCCATTCCCTCCCCAGCGATTTCGGAGGATCCATAAGGTAATATCCCAGGTTATTAAGCGTTTCGAACAGCTCGTTATGTAAAAAGCCTGCAGCCGCTATTTCACCGTTCTTGTCAAATGATTTGCCTTTTTGTGCAGCTATATAGTTTAGGATAATGTTTGCCGGGGAAATATCGTAGGCGATGCGCTTGCCTGCTTTTTGCATCGAAATATTGGCAAAGCCTCCGAGGTTCAGGCAATAATCGTATTGACTGAACAGTAGCTCATCCCCAATAGGCACCAGGGGTGCTCCCTGTCCGCCTGCGGCTACATCGCCCGTACGGAAATCGCAGATTACAGGTAAGTCGCATCCGGCAGCAATAGCAGCGCCCTCGCCAATCTGCGATGTAAATCGTCGTGCAGGATTGTGGAAAATAGTGTGCCCATGGCTGGCAACGAAATCGGTTTCAAGATTATTGCGTAAAACGAAATCATGGGTAAGTCTCCCGAGGTATCTGCCGTATTCGCTATGGGTTTCGGCATATTCCATGGCAGAGGCTGAGGGTAGCTGCTGCAGCCTTTTTGTCCAGGTTTCGGGATAGGAAATTGTTTCGCATGCCCCGATCGAAAAGCTGAACGAATTATCGTTTTCTTCGAACGTACAATGTGCCAGATCAACGCCATCCAGGGAGGTGCCCGACATGATTCCAATGATCCGGTATTTCTTCATATTGGGCAGGTTGGACATCATATTGTTGGTTTTGGGGAATACAATTTTCAGGGTTGAATTGTTCAGGCGTGTATTTCAAGGTCATTTATGGTTTCCGGAAACCGGAGATTGAAATATTGAATCGTGAACAGTCTACTATTTTTGTCGTATCAAAATTGAACGCTTATTAAAGGGCATCAAGCACTTTCTCCATTTTGATCCCCCGTGAACCTTTCACCAGGATAGCAAAGTTAGTGATGTTTTGATCGGCCAGCCATTTACAGGCTAGCACAGAATTTTCGAAACATATGAACCTTCCTCCTGCCGCCGAAACAAAATCAGGACCAACAAGGACAACATCATCAAAACCGGATTCTTCAACCAGTTTAACAATACCTTCATGTTCGGCGAGGCTTTCTTCTCCAAGTTCAAGCATGTCGCCCAGGATTACCATTTTAGACTGTGCTTTTACATTCCTGAAATTTTCGATTGCAACCTTCATACTTGTCGGGTTGGCATTATAGGCATCGAGGATAATGGAGTTCCTCTGTGTTTTCATTGCCTGCGAACGGCTGTTCGATGGGGTATAATGGTTTATGGCTTCCTTTATCCCGTGTGAAGGTACATTAAAGAACAAACCAGTGCAAACGGCTGCCATCACATTTTCGAAATTATAATTTCCGACCAGGTTGGTGTCGAGTGCAATTGTTCCGACCGGGGACTCCCAGTCGATATATAGCAATTCGGTGTACTGCCGCGCATGCCCCAGAACTGAAATGTCGCCATGGCTTCCGTAAAGAACTCTCTCCATACCTGCTGTGAGTTCCATTAGCAGCTGGTTATCAGCATTTACAAATGATTTTCCGCCTGATTTCCGCAGCCATGCATACAACTCGCTTTTCGCTTTTATAACTCCTTCGAATCCTCCAAAACCGCCCAGGTGAGCCCTGCCGATATTGGTTATCAATCCATGTGTTGGTTCGGCTATAGTACACAGTCCTGCAATTTCACCCTGGTGATTGGCACCCATTTCGATAATTGATAATTGGGTTTCATTACTTATACCCAGAAGTGTCAATGGAACACCAATATGATTATTCAGGTTTCCTTTTGTGGCAGTTACGCTGTATTTCCGGCTGAGAACTGCATTCATGAGCTCTTTGGTAGTGGTTTTACCGTTGCTGCCGGTAACAGCCAATACCGGTATATTGAACTTCCTCCTATGCATGAGTGCGAGCTGTTGGAGCGCTAATAGGACATCGTCGACCACCAACATCCGGTCGGCTGCAAACTCTTCATTATCAATCACTGCATAGGCAGCACCCGAATCAAGTACTCCCCGGGCATACTGGTTCCCATCGAAATTATCACCTTTGAGAGCGAAGAATAGGCATCCGTTCTCAATCTGGCGCGAATCGGTCGATATTTTGGAGTGATCCAGGTAAATCGCATAAAGCTGTTCAATAGTTACTTTCATCGGTGCCTGCCTGTTTTGGTGTATGCAAATTACTTAAAATAAAAAACCCATCCGTGTATGGGATGGGTTTTTTTATAAACAATGTTATTTACTTTACTTGCCTGCTGGTGAGGAACTTCCTACACGACCCATGGCACAGCGGAACCCGATATAATTGGTCGACATGTTTTCGTCGAGCGAACGGCGTGCTGCGGGGCTTAAATAGAAAGCCGGATCGCGCCATGAACCACCTTTGTAAACACGGGCTTTATCGCTGATAAGAGACGATACACCGTAGTCATACATCTTATTCGTTGTATTGCCGTCTTCAGTAGGAGCAAGCCAGTCAACGCCAACCAGCGACTGGTAGTCACCATCGAGGTAGTTGATGTTATCTGCTTTACGATAGTTGAAACGACCCATGGCTTCTTCCTCGGTAACAGGGCGGTATTTGATACGGCCAAGGCTGTCCTTTGGTACCAGGTATCCTTCAGCATCTGTCTGACGGGTCTGGAACGTATTTCCACGGAAAGGTGCGAAATCGTTAACATCTTCGAAACTCAACGGGCGATAAACATCCATTACCCATTCAGCAACATTACCGGCCATATTGTAAAGGCCATAGTCGTTAGGCCAGTATGAACCGACTTCTGCAGGGATTTCGGCACCATCGTTCAGGTTGCCTGCAACACCCATATAGTCGCCACGTCCACGTTTGAAGTTGGCAACGTAACTGCCATAGAATTTTTTATCATCGGTACGAAGAATCGTTCCGTTCCATGGATACATCCTGCGTTCAACCACTCTTTCGAAATGCGTGTTTCCAATAAGCCCGTAAGCGGCAAATTCCCATTCAGCTTCCGTTGGCAGTCTGTATTTTGGTAAAAGAATACCATCTTCGAGGCGTACACGACGTTCTCCGGTTCCGTTAGGATTCAGGTCGGCCATTGGTTTATTCACCAATCCGGTATACTGTCCGGCAAGGTATGCTTCGGTATTAAAGTTGTTTTCGTCTTTCTGAGCAGGGTCGAGTTCAAGTACACCATATTGTACAAGTAACATTTCATTTACACGGTCGGTACGCCACATACAGTAATCAGTTGCCTGAGTCCAGGTTACACCTACAACCGGATAGTTGCGGTATGCCGGGTGGCGGAGGTAGGTTTCCACCAGTGGTTCGTTGTAACCAAGTTTTTCGCGCCAAACTAGGGTGTCAGGCAGGGCTTTGCGGTAAACCTGCGGGTAGCTGGTGCCAAAAACGCGGCTGAGCCAGTACAGGTATTCAACATAGTCAACATTGGCAACTTCAGTTTCGTCCATGTAGAAACTTGGAACAGTTACCCTGCGGGGAATGTTATTCCATTCATACATTGGATCGTCGCTTACGCGGCCCATGGTAAATGTTCCGCCTTCGATAAACACAAGACCTGGTCCCGTGATAGGCTCTTTATAGTCTGCTACTTCGAAGCCGCCATTTTTCGGATCATTGTATTTCCAACCGGTGGTGCGCGAGGTTTCCTTAGTCTTACATGAAACCAGGAGTGCAATTGTTGCTGCAAACATTACTTTTGCTGCTAATTTGCTGTAGTTAGCCATCTCTTTTTAATGGTTTGTTTGGGTATTAACTAAAAACTTGGGCATTTTATTGCCTTGTACACTAATTCTTTTTTCGGACAGGGTAATAACCACACAAATGATATCTCATGGGCACCCCCGGCAGGAAGGCCCATTCGCGATAAAGTGAAGTCGAAACTATACCCGATTTTATATTGAGGTTGCTGAAATCCAAGCGATGCGATTACAGCGTCGGGATTACTGAAATTATGACGTAACCAGAGTCCGGCAACGAATGGGTAAAAGTTAACATACATACCTGTATTCAGCTGTTTGAACTCACCCTGTTGCATATATACCACATTAGGTGAAACTGAAATCCTGCGTAAATCGTTGCCGTAATAATCGGGTTCAACATAGAAAAGTGCTCCACCATGAAAGGTCATCCTCATATTCAGCCGGCTTGTGTTGCCAATGTAAAAAGAAAGGTCAGGGGTAGTTATGTGATG
>CAISRK010000186.1 GCA_903887815.1 uncultured Bacteroidales bacterium
ATTCTGAGATTACCGATATTCTGAGGCATTATCTGCATCAGCAATATTCAATTGAGGCTATGGAAATGACAACTCCCGAGATACTTGCTGCTTATGACCTGGCAGGCCTTCGAACCGATGCGCGCCAATTTCTGGCTAATATCCTTGTTATGGCTGATTTTGCAAAATTCGCAAAAGCAACACCACAACGTAATGAAAACGAACAGAGTATGACTTTCGCTCGCCAGTTTATTGATGGCACCAAACCAACCATCAATGAACCAGATGCTAAATTATTCGAAACCAAGACTGAAAAATTACCTAACACGGAAGAGAAAGCATGATTCCTAAACTGCATTTTGCTGATCCCGAATACCTCTGGCTATTATTGCTGATACCTGCAGCAATAGCCTGGTACTGGTATAAGCTGAGGCATTCTTCGGTTTCGATGCAAATGTCTTCAACGGCTGTTTTCAAGAACCAAAGCCAAGGGTGGAAGCATTATACACGATATTCACTTTTCGGTTTAAGGATGCTTGTAGCAGCATTACTGATCCTGGCCGTAGCCAGGCCCCAAACCAACCTGAACCGCCAGGATATCAGTGTTGAAGGAATTGATATTATACTGGCCACCGATATTTCAAGTACAATGCTGGCTGAAGACCTCAGGCCAAACCGGCTTGAAGCGGCAAAGGAAGTTGCTGTAGAATTTATCAGCAGCAGGCCTGACGATCGTATCGGGCTGGTAGTGTTTAGCGGTGAAAGCTTTACGCAATGCCCTCTCACATCGAATCACGCGTTACTTATCAACTTGTACAAGGATATTTCGTTCGGTATGATTGATGACGGAACTGCAATTGGCGATGGTCTTGCTACCGCTGTTAACCGACTGAAAGAAAGTAAAGCCAAGAGTAAGGTAATTATCCTGCTCACAGACGGCATTAACAATATGGGATCCATTGACCCCGAATCGGCTGCTGAAATAGCCGAGCTTTACGGTATAAGAATATATACCATTGGAGTGGGAACGCTGGGAACTGCGCTGGTTCCGGTACGTACTCAATTTGGCATGCAGTACCAGCGCATGGAAGTTCAGATTGACGAGCCTCTACTTAAGAAAATATCAGCGCTTACCAACGGCAAATATTTCAGGGCTACGAATAAGCAGAAACTCCAGGAAGTTTACCGTGAAATCGACAGGCTCGAGAAATCGAAGATCGATGTAACGGAGTTCAGCAGGAAAAAAGAAGAATTCCTTCCCTTTGTTATACTTGCATTGCTTTTTCTTTCGTTCGAATTTGTACTACGGTTTATTGTGCTAAAACTTATTCCTTAATTAAAATACAGAATTATGTTCCGACTGGCCTATCCGCAATTCCTTTACCTGCTGCTGCTTATTCCGCTGTGGGTATTGATTTTTGTGTATGTCAGGATCCGGAAGAAAAAAGCGCTTTCACTGTTTGGTGATCTTAAACTGGTAATGCGCCTTTTGCCTGAATATTCGGGCGCACGCCAGATCCTTAAATTCGTACTCTGGTCAATAGCCTGGATGCTTATTGTAATTGGCATGTCGGATCCGCAGACCGGATCGAAGCTGGAAAAAATCAAGCGCAAAGGCGTGGACATGGTTTTTGCCCTGGATGTTTCGAACAGCATGATGGCCCAGGATATAACTCCCAACAGGCTTGAGCGTGCCAAACAGGCAATAATTCACCTCCTGGGAAAACTGGAAAACGATCGCGTCGGTCTGGTTACTTTTGCAGGTAAAGCTTACATTCAAATGCCTCTCACCACCGATTATTCAGCCACCCGTCTTTTCCTTTCGAATATTAATCCCGGTATGATACCGGTGCAAGGAACCGCAATTGGTGATGCTATTGAAACAAGTGCATCTTCCTTTGGGAACACGAAACAAAGTAAAGCCATAATTATTATTACTGATGGCGAAAATCACGAGGACGATGCTGTTGAAGCTGCCCGGAATGCCGCTTCCAAAGGAATCAGGGTTTATACAATTGGCATTGGACTCCCTGAAGGAGCACCAATCCCAATGTATAGCGGCAGTACACATATTGGTTACAAAAAAGATGCCTCAGGTGTAACGGTAATTACCCGCTTAAACGAACCTATGTTACAAGAAATAGCTAAGGCGGGTAAAGGTATTTTTGTCAGGGCAAACAATTCACAATCGGGAGTACAGGAAGTATTTGACCAGATCAATAAACTTGAAAAGGCCGAGTATAACGAAGCGTTTTTCTCCGATTATGAGGACCGGTTCCAGTTTTTTATACTTGCTGCGCTTATTTTAATCTTAAGCGAGGTACTTATTGCAGAGCGGAAAGGAAAACTTGCCGGACGAATCAAATTATTCAGTAATAAAACCCAAACGAACTGATGAAGAATATTGTTGCCATAATTCTTCTTCTCACAGGGAGCATAGTAATTGCCCAGCCTGCCCAGAAACTGGTACGCTCGGGTAATAGTGCATATAATGACGGGCATTATAAAGATGCTGAGATTAATTACAGGAAAGCTCTTACAAAGGACCCCAATTCGCAGAAAGCTGCTTTTAACCTGGGCAATTCGTTGTATAAACAGCAGAATTACGATGAGGCGGCCTCACAATACCAGAAACTTGCCCAGGGAGATAAAAAAACGTCGTCAAATGCCAATGTATTTTATAACCTCGGGAATTCGTTGCTTGAGAACAAGAAATATAAGGAAAGTATTGATGCTTATAAAATGGCACTGAGACAAAATCCATCCGACGAAGATACTAGGTATAACCTGTCGTACGCGATGGCCAAACTTCAACAACAAAAGAAAGATCAAAACAATAAACAGCAGCAACAGCAGCAGCAGAAACAACAGCAGCAACAGCAGCAACAGCCAAAACCCAATATGTCGAAGCAGGATGCGAACCGTATGCTGAATGCTATGAATAATAATGAAAAACGAACGCTTGATAAAACAAACAAAAAGACTGCCACAAGCCAGAGTCAACCGGAGAAAGACTGGTAATAAATGCATTGACACCAACTGATATAATTTATATCAACAATTCAGCTCTTTACCTGAACTGATCAATTTATTGAAATGAAATTGAAACTGTTATTTATTTTACTGCTTGCATTTCCCGGCCTGCTTTTGGCCCAGGAAGTCCACTTTACCTCGCAGGCTCCAAAGCAGGTGTACCTCGGACAGCGGTTTCAGCTGACTTTCATGTTGAATGCCGAGGGCAGCAATTTCATGAGTCCGGAAATAACAAACTTTGATGTATTAAGCGGACCCATGACCTCGCAAGGGCAAAATATCATGAACATAAACGGTAAGCTGGAATATTCTACAACCTTATCGTTCACTTTCATTCTCGAAGCTAATAAATTGGGGACTTTTACAATCCCACAGGCTGTAATTACATCGAACGGCAAGCGCTATATGTCGAATACGGTAACTATTGCAGTTTTACAGAACCCGCGTCCGACTCAATCCAATCCAAACGGAAACCAGCCACAGGGAGGAAACCAGGCTCAAACACGTGACGATGTAGGGAATGATATTTTTCTGAAAGCGGTTGTAGATCAAATCAATCCGTACCTGGGAGAGCAAATAATTGTCACTTTCAAACTGTATACTCCCACCAACAGGTTGCAGATCGACCAGCCGGAGAAAATACCTTCGTACCCTGGTTTCTGGGCGCAGGATCTTCTGAAAGATGCTACCCAGTACCCTCAGTATACCGAAACCGTGAACGGCAAAAAATACATTGTTGCCGAATTGCGTAAAGCTGCTCTATTTCCACAGAAATCGGGATTGCTGACCATCGATCCGCTGGTACAGGGTGTTATTTACCAGATTAAAGTTAAAGGGCGGAACCCTTTTGCCGATGACCCGTTTTTTGGCAACGATCCCTTCTTTAAGAACTTTATGGACGACTCCTTTATGGGGGGTGAACTTCAGAATGTAAAGAAAACCCTTCGTTCGAACCCCATCTCGGTAAACGTTAAACCGCTTCCATCAGCCAACCGCCCACTTGACTTTACAGGAGCTGTAGGGCAGCTTAACCTGAAAGCAGAAGTTGATCATTCTGTAGTGAATACCAACGATGGAATCACACTGAAAGTATCGGTCTCAGGTTCAGGTAACCTTAACCTGATCGAAAAACCTGCGATAAATTTCCCACCCGATTTTGAGGTGTACGATCCCAAAATCATCGATAATTTCAATAATAAGGGAGCAACTTCAGGTACCCGTACTTTTGAATACCTGATAATCCCACGTGCAGCCGGTAATTTTTCAATCGATCCTATACAGTACTCCTATTTTGATCTCACCCGTAAAGATTTTGTTACACTCAGGTCGGAAAGTTTTAAACTGAAAGTCAATAAGGGATCAGGCGCCTCGACTGAGCCAACCTCCCAGGGTGATGTTAAAATCCTTGGAAGCGATATAAGGTACCTTATGGAGGCTCCTCTGGACATTCATACTACAGGTGACTATTTTTACGACAAACCCTTGTACTGGTTAATTCTCTTATTGCCAGTTATCGGGTTTATTTTGTTCCTCCTTATGCACCGGCGTACAATGCGAATGAGAGGTGATGCAAAACTTATGCAGCGCAAAAAAGCAACCCGTGTAGCTGTTAAGCGGCTACAAAAAGCAAAGAAACTGCTTGTGAGCGACCAGCGCGAAGCCTTCCACGAAGAGATTGCATTTGCTCTCTGGGGCTATATAAGCCACAAATTCAATATCCCGATGTCGTTGCTTTCGTTGGATACTGCCAGGGAGCAACTTGAGCAGCGCAATGTTGACCCTTCACTTACAGAGCGGTTTATGAGTACTTTAAACGATTGTAACTTTGCCCGCTATGCCCCGCCGGGCAATGCTATGAATATGCAGCAATTGTACGAACTGGCTATAAAAACAATTTCAGAAACAGAACAGGTTTTGAGGTAGGAATCCAGGTTTAAATTTCAGGATCCAAGTAAAAAAAGAAATTATTATGAAATGTAGAAAAATGGCTGTCATTATTGCGACAATACTAATGTTTGCATTTCAGGCTGTTGCGCAAAACCCTGAAACACTGGCAGCACTTGCAGCAAAAGCATACAATACCAAGCAATATACCGAAGCGATAGGTTTGTACGAAAAGATAATTGCTTCAGGAAACGAGTCGACAGCACTGTATTATAATCTGGGGAATGCCTATTTCAGGAACAATGAAAATGCCCAGGCTGTTTATTTTTATGAAAAGGCCTTAAAACTAGCCCCTAATAACGAAGACATTATTAATAATATTGAGGTGGTTAACAGTAAACTCACGGATAAGGTTGAGACAGTGCCAGAACTTTTTTATAAACGCTGGTGGAAAGAAATAGTTAACCTTATGAGTTTTAACACCCTGGCTGTTATAAATATTATCCTTTTAAGCCTAGCCCTCCTATTAATTGCATTATATATAGCATCATCGAACTTGCGGGTCCGTAAGATTAGTTTCTGGACCGGAATTTCTTTTTTCCTGCTGTTTAGTATTGGTATCATCGCGGCATCGCAACGCAATCATTATCTTAAAAACAAACATGAAGCGATTGTATTTACCCAGACCGTAAACATTAAGAGTTCACCCGACGACAACAGCAAGGATATATTTGTTCTTCATGAAGGCACAAAAGTAACATTGCTTGATAAGGTTGCCGACTGGCAGGAAATACGTATTTCGAACGGGAGCGTTGGTTGGATCCGGAGTTCTGAAATTAATGGGATATAGATGACTTTTTTTTGCTTTGTAAATAAGCCTGATTTGACAAATTAATTTCAATTTTCATTGTATTGATTATCTGATACTTGAATCTATATAAATTTTGATAATTTTTCAAAATAGTTTAACAAGCCTTGAAACAATCCGCCATACAGTTTGTTATAAAAAAGACATTAACGTATCTTTGATAATAAAACATTTTTTCATGCGGAAATATACTTTTGTATCTCTGTTTATCTTTTGTACAATCCAACTCATGGCGCAAACGCCGGAAGTGGATACAGCCTGGAAATCAAACTATGATTTTTCGCTGGGAATATCGCAAACCACGTTTACTAACTGGGCTGCAGGTGGTGAGAATTCTTTTGCACTGAATGCTTCACTCAGTATTTTTAAAGTCTACGCAAAAGATAAAGTTACATGGGGCAACTACCTTGGGCTGGCATACGGCATTTCATACATGGAA